>JALDXQ010000025.1:0-54391 GCA_032156805.1 Acidobacteriota bacterium | reverse complement strand
AGGAGCGGCTGGCGAAGCTGGTCGGCGGCGTCGCCGTCATCAAGGTCGGTGCGGCGACCGAGACCGAGATGAAGGAGAAGAAGGCGCGCGTCGAGGACGCGATGCACGCCACCAAGGCAGCCGTCGAAGAGGGCATCGTCCCCGGCGGCGGTGTGGCGCTACTGCGCGCGGGCAAGGCACTCGAGAAGCTGAAGCTCGACGGTGACCAGGCTGTCGGCCTTCAGATCATCAAGCGGGCGATCGAGGAGCCGATGCGGTGGATCGCGATGAACGCCGGCCAGGAAGGCTCGATTGTCGTCTCGAAGGTCAAGGAGCAGAAGAGCGCCGACGAAGGTTTCAACGCCGCGACCGAGACCTACGAGGACCTGGTGAAGGCGGGCGTCATCGATCCCGCCAAAGTGGTCCGGAGCGCCCTGCAGAACGCCTCGTCGATCGCGTCGCTGCTCCTCACGACCGAAGCCCTCGTCTCCGAGATCCCGGAGGAGAAGAAGGAGCCGGCCGGTGGTCACGCGCATGGTGGTCCTGGTATGGGGGGCATGTACTAAGGTCAAGGCGAGGCACTGAGTCTCAAGGGTAAGGTACCAAGTACCAAGCCCAACGGACCCAGGACCGAGTGAGGGGCGAGTTCCAATGGGACTCGCCCTTTTTCTTTGTACCGCGCTGCGCCCCCAAGTGTCCAGGTAGCCGACCGAGGTGTCGGATAGCCGACCCCTCGGAGAACGACCCGCAGCTTTTGGGGAACATTTCAAGCGATCTTCACACCCAAGCACTGCGGCACCCGTCTTGCCGAGTGTCGGGATGCGCAGGTCACCGCGCGTAACACCAGAGCTCCGATCAGCCGAAATTACCTACGGTGGCCTGGGTGACCAGCAAACAGTTTTGCCGTCATTCGCGTGAGACTTTCACTGTTATCGGGACTGCTGGGGGGAATTGTCGCCCCGGTCGCGATGCTGCTCGCCGCTGGCGCGAGTTGGGCGGGCCAGTCCGTCACCCAGCCGGCTCTCCGGGCAGCGTTCCTCTACAACTTCGCCAAGTTCACGGAGTGGGGCGACGAGGTGTCCTCCCCGGGACCGCTGACAATCTGCGTCGTCGACGACAAGGCGGTCGAAGGTGCCCTCCTCGACCTCGTTGGTGGCAGCACCATCAACGGCCGCACAGTACTGATCTCGCGCAGTGTGCGTCTTCGCGCCTGTCACCTGGTCTATCTGGGCGTCGCGGACCCCGCGCGCGCCGCGTCGGTTCTCGACGAATTGCAGGGTGCCGCGGTGCTCACCGTCAGCAATGGTGATGAGTTCGTGCGCCTTGGCGGTATCGTCGGCTTCTTCGTCGACGAGGGTCGCATGCGGTTCGCGATCAATCCCGACGCCGCGCAGCGTGCCGGCCTTCGCCTCAGCTCGCGTCTGCTGCAACTGGCCAAGATCCTCAAGGACGGTCGCCAATGACCGGGCGTAACAGCTGGCTTCGACGCATCGTCGCCTGGCATGGCCGCCTCTCGCTGGCCCGGAAGCTGACGCTCATCGGCGTGGTCACGAGCATCGTGTCGCTCGTCATCGCGATGACTGTCGTCCTCGCGTGGGATTTGTCCAGTGCGCGGACACGGCTTGTGCGTGACACTGGCATGCTCGCCGACGTCATCGGCTCGAACAGCACGGCGGCTATCGTGTTCAGCGACGGCAAGGCCGCGGCAGAGATCATCCGCGCCCTGTCAGTGAACGAGAGCATCGTCTCGGCCGTCATCTGGACGAAGGAAGGCACTCAGCTCGCACGCTTCGACCGCTCCGGCAAACCCAGTCCGGATAGAGTTCTGCCAGCCAGTGCCTTCGAGGTCGAACCGGATCGTCAATGGTGCGAGTTCACTGACGGCGTCCTGGTGCTGGCGCGCCCCATCGTGCTCGACAACGATGTCATCGGCACCGTGGTCATCGAGTCCGACCTCTCCGTCCTGTGGGCGCAGGCGATGGCGTCGGTCCTGGTCGCGGCGCTGGTCCTCATCGGCACCTTCGGCCTGTCAGTCGTGCTCGCGTCACGCATGCAGCGAACCATCTCGTCGCCGCTGCTTCGACTCACATCGGTTACTCGCGCGGTCACGCGGGACCGCGTCTACAACGTTCGCGTCGAGAGCCACAGCGAAGGCGAAAGCGAGATCGCAGAACTGATCAACGGTTTCAACAAGATGCTCGCCGAGATCCATCGCCGTGACGCCGAGCTGGTCCAGCACAAGGAAGGGCTGGAGCGAACAGTTGAAGCACGGACTGCGGAGCTGTCGGCGGTGAACGCCGACCTGACGATCGCTCGCGACAAGGCCATGGAGGCCAGCCGCGCGAAGAGCGAGTTCCTGGCCAACATGAGCCACGAAATCCGGACGCCGATGAACGGCATCATCGGGATGACCGAGCTCGCGCTCGGCACCCCCCTCACGGCGGAGCAGCGTGACTACCTGCAGACCGTTCGGACGTCGGCCGCGTCGCTGCTCCAGATCCTGAACGACATCCTCGACTTCTCGAAGATCGAGTCACGACGTCTCCGGCTCGAATCGGTGGCGTTCGTGCTGGCCGATGTCGTCAACGAGGCATTGCGGCCGCTCGCCGTGCGCGCCGATCAGAAGTCTCTCGAGCTCCTGGTGGACATCGATCCGGCTGTCCCGTCGGCGCTGGTGGGCGATCCGCTCCGCTTGCGGCAGATTCTCGTGAACCTGGTCGGCAATGCCATCAAGTTCACCGAACGCGGCCATGTGCTCGTCGCGATCAGGCCGGACTCCGATGACGACACTGGAATGCTGCGCTTCTCGGTCGTCGACACCGGCATCGGAATCGCGCCCGAGCACCATGAGGCAATCTTCGAAGCGTTCAGTCAGGCGGACGGATCGACGACGCGCAAGTTCGGCGGCACGGGTCTGGGGCTCGCCATTTCGTCGACCCTCGTCTCGATGATGCATGGCCGTATGTGGGTCGAGAGCGAGCCAGATGAAGGCAGCACCTTCAACTTCACGGCCCGCTTCGGCATCGGACCGGAGGCTCAGGTACTGCGCGATCGGCGTCTGCCTCCCGGCCTGCGTATGCTCGTGGTCGACGACAACCCGGTGAATCGCCGCATTCTGGTGGGACAACTCACGCGCTGGAACGTGTCGCCGATCGTCGCATCTGGCGGCGCTGAGGCATTGGCCATGCTCGGCGAACTCGCGAAGAAGAACGAGCGGGTCGACCTCATCGTGCTCGACGCGCAGATGCCCGGCATGGATGGGTTCGATCTCGCCCGGGAGATCCGGCGGCGACCGGACCTGGCCAGTTCGACGATCATGATGCTGACCTCGTCGGGACGGTACGATGATGCTAACCTGTGTCGCGAGCTCGGGATCGTCGCGTGCCTGACCAAGCCGGTCGCCTCGTTCGACCTGCACGCCGCGATCTGTTCTGTGCTCGAAAGTGAACCATCGGTTTCCACGAAGACGAAGCCGAGTGAAGCTCAGCCGACAGATGCGCCGAAGGCCAAAACGCGCAAGGTGCTGCTGGCCGAGGACAACATCGTCAACCAGCGTGTGGCTATCGGGCTTCTCGGCAAACGCGGGCATCAGGTGACTGTCGTGACTAACGGGCAAGAAGCAGTCGAAGCCGTCGCGCGGGAACAGTTCGATATCGTGCTCATGGATCTGCAGATGCCGGTGATGGGAGGCATCGAGGCCACGCGCGCCATTCGTGATCGCGAACGGGAACTGTCGCTCGATCGAATCCGGATTGTGGCGATGACGGCTCACGCAATGAGCGGGGACCGCGAGCGATGCATCGCCGCCGGCATGGACGGCTACCTGTCGAAGCCGACGGAGTCGCGCACGCTGTTTGCCGAAGTCGAAGGCTCACCCAACGACACACCTGCGACCTCGCCGTTCGACGAAGCAGACCTCCTGAAGCGGATGCACGGCGACACGGCGCTGGCCGCGGAGATCGTCCGCCTGTTTACGCAGGAATGTCCGGGACTGCTGGACGCCATTCGCACGGCACTGGATCGGCGCGACGCAACGGCTGTCCGTCGCGCGGCGCACACGCTGAAGGGCGCTGCGGGCACGGCCTCAGCGAGCGGTATCGCCGAAGCGGCCGCGCTTCTCGAGCTGCTTGCCGTCGAGGGAGAACTGGAGGCCATGGAAGGGGCCTGGCTGCGCCTGTCGAGCGAGACCGAGACATTGCGCGTGCAACCCAACTTTACGCGTGAGCTGACGGAGACGCCATGCGAGCCTTGATTGCCGACGACGATCGCGTCGCCGCCGTCGCGGTGTCCCGCAGCATGTCGAACTGGGGCTTCGAGACGACCGTCGTCCACGACGGACTCTCGGCGTGGGAACAGCTCAACGCCGAGAACCCTCCCTCGCTCGCGATCGTCGACTGGGAAATGCCCGGACTCGAGGGCCCAGAGCTGTGCCGGCGTGTTCGTTCCGACGCCTCTCGCGCACATCTCTACATCGTGCTGCTCACGGCCCGCAACAGCGCGACTGATCTCGTCGCGGGGCTCGAAGCGGGCGCCGACGACTATTTGATCAAGCCGGTCGATCTCAACGAGCTTCGCGCGCGTGTCCAGGTCGGTGTCCGGGTCGTCTCGCTTCAGGCCAGCCTCGCCGAAAAGGTGGCGGAGCTGCAGTCAACGCTCGACAATGTCAGGCGCCTGCGCGGACTCTTGCCGATCTGCGCGTACTGCAAACGTATTCGCGACGATCGCAACTACTGGCAGCGCGTCGAGGTCTACGTCTCGGAGCACACTGATGCCACGTTCACTCATGGCATCTGCCCGTCCTGCCTCGAAGAAGCGAAGGCTCAACTGAACAACTGATCACGCATCACGCGAAACGGGTGCGGCCACGGGCTCGCCCCCATCGAGCGTGCGGCGAACCAGTCTGGCCAGCTCCGAAAGGCTGAATGGCTTGGCGATGTAGGCGTCCGTATGGTGACGTGAGACATCCTCGTGACTGAGATCGGCCAGATATCCGCTGGTGAAGATGACCTTCAGGCCCGGGCGTTCCTGCCGCAGACGTTCCGCCAGCTGGACGCCGTTCAAACCATCAGGCATGACGATGTCGGTGATGAGCAGGTCGACTTCGTCGCCGTGCTGTCGCCACACCTCGATCGCGTGCGGCCCGCTCTCCGCCTGAAGCAGTCGATACCCAAGTCCCTGTAACAGCCGGATCACGAGCGCCCTCACGCCAGCTTCGTCCTCGACGACGAGAATCGTCTCGCGTCCGCGCGGCCCCGGCGCCGACGTCAGAGTCTGAGTGGATGGCTGCGCGGCCACTCGCGGGAAATACACACGGAACTCAGAGCCACGTCCAACCTGACTGTCGACTTCAATCCACCCGCCATGCTGCTGCACGATGCCGTAGGTCGTCGCCAGGCCGAGACCTGTACCCTTGCCGATGTCCTTCGTCGTGAAGAAGGGCTCGAAGATGTGCGGGAGGTGCTCGGGAGCAATCCCGGCGCCGTTATCCGTCACGCGCAGGCGCGCCCAGGTCCTGGGCACGGCGGCCGGCGCTGTGTCAGGGGCAATCGCTTCGATCAGTGCCGTGTCGATCGTCAGCCGGCCTCCCGCGGGCATGGCATCACGGGCGTTGACGGCAAGATTGAGGACCACCTGTTCGATCATTCCCGGATCGGCCCGAACGGAGACTGCCTGGTCGGAATACGTGAACGTCACGACGATGTCTTCACCCAGGACGCGGTGCAGCAGCCGGGTGACGTTCGTCACCACGCCGTTGAGGTCGACGTCGCGTACCTCAATCGTCTGCCGTCGGCTGAAGGCGAGCAATTGGCGCGTCAACGCGGTGGCTCGCTGAGCGTTTTGTGACAGATCCGATACCGCATCGCGCAGGTCGGCAGGTACACGGCGATCCGCGCCCACTTCCTCGCTGCGACCGAGGATCACCGTCAGGATGTTGTTGAAGTCATGCGCAATCCCTCCGGCGAGTCTGCCAATCGCCTCGAGCTTCTGCGCCTGGCGGAGCTGTTCTTCGAGCCGCTGACGGTCGGCCTGCGCGATGAGCGTCGAGAGCAGGTTGGCGACGGTCAGCGCGAATGCCTGTTCGTCCGGCATCCACCGGCGCGGGTCTCCGATGTGCTTGCACGACAGGAAGCCGGCCGTCGCGCCACCCGATCGAATCGGCACACACATGATCGACGTGACGCGATGCGGCATCACGACCCAGGCCGCGAGCTCCGCCGTCCGCGGATCGGACAGCGCATCGGTCACCGCAAGGACCTCGGCACCGGCCAGGGCGCGGAAGTACGCCGGGCAGGCTTCATCGCTGAGAGACATGCCATCGTCGTGGATGGCCTCCGGCCACTGAAAGAGATCCTGGCAGCGTGAGGTGTTCCCGGTCGCGTCGTGCCGCCACACGCTGACGAACGCCACTGACAGCGTTCTGGCCACGGCCTCCGTGATGCCGCGAACGATGGCCATGAAATCGTCAGGGTTGCCGACGTAGCTTCGCGTCAGCGTGGTGAGTGCGGCTTCCTGACGGGCGTATCGTTCGTTCGCAGTGCGCAGCGCCTCCTCAGCCTGACGCTGATTGGCGCGAGTGCGCAGCGCGATGATACCGAACGCTAGATCGTCGGCGAGCTCCTTGAGCAGCGTCGCCTCCGCCACATCGAATGCCTCTGCTTCACTCGAGCACAAGGTGATGGCACCAAACGCCCGGCCATCGTCGAGGAGGGGAATCGCGATACAGGAACGGTAGCCAAGGCTCACGGCTTCATCGCTCCATGGACCGCCAGGATTGGCGGTCCGGAGGTCGTGACACACCGCTCCGTCGCCGGTGCGAATGGCAGCAGCCATCTGATCGCCGCCGCGCTCGGCCCACGCGATTCGCACGCCCGCCTCCGATTCATCGGCCGCGGTGGCCACCACCTTGACGAGCGGCTCCCCGCCTGCTGCGGCAAAGCCGACCCACGCGATTCGGTAGCGCCCATCGCGCACCATCACCTGGCAGATCTCTTTCAGCAGCACCGACTCGTCAGTCGCATGCACGAGCACCTGGTTGCAGCTGCTGATGGTCTGCAGGGCACGGTTGGCGTGCTGCAGATCCTCGTCGGCACGCTTGCGTTCTGTGATGTCCTGAATCTGCGAAACGAAATAGCGAGGCTCTCCTTTGTCATCGAGCACGAGCGACGAGTTGACCTGTGCCCAGCGGATGCGCCCGTCCTTGTGACGATATCGCTTCACGCGTCGAATGTTCTCGACTTCCCTTGTCAGCATTCGCTCGATCACCGTCCGATCGCCGGGCCTGTCGTCGGGATGGGTAATCGCCTCTAACCGGGTCATTCGCAGCTCCTCGGCGCTGTAACCGACGATGGCGCAGAGCGCGGGATTGACCTCGATGTACTCGCCGCCGAGCGACACGAGCGCCATTCCGATGGGTGAATGGTGCATCGCCGATCGAAACCGCACCTCGCTCTCCCGCAAAGCATGTTCAGTCTGCCGCCGGACCGAAATTTCCCGACCGATCGATGCGGCGATGTCGTTGAAGTGCCGATGCAGCTCGACGATCTCGTCGTGACCACGAACCGGCGCGTCGTACCCTCCGGCATCGTCAGGGACCAGCGGCGCCCCTGCCGCGAAGCGACCCATCGCATCGTGCAGCCGCTCGATTCGCCGCGTCACGAGCGCGTGAAGGCTGATGCCAAGTCCAACGACCGCCAGGAACACCGCTATGGCGCCAACGCCAAACTGCCGGAGCAGGCGCTCCCGGTTGATGGCCTTCGACAGGCTGAGATCGTGAACCAGCAGGATCAGGGCTCCACGAGAGACACTGAGCTCGCCTGGCGCGATCGGCATCGTCGACGGCATGACAAAGGTCAGCCGACCTCGATCGAGGCTGAACAGGCTTTCCGTTCTCCCGGTGGCGCGCACCCGACGCATGACTTCTTCGAGGCGCGGCCGTTCGGCATCGGCCAGGCCCAGTGCCGCCAGATCGACCGGACGGTCGATCCAGTCGCGACGGCTGCTCAGGACGACCCGGTTGTCCGGTGCAACGAATACCGCCGCGCGGATCACCTCGAACACAGCGAGCTCGCCGAACTCACGCTGCGCGATGGCGAGTTCGTTCCGCTCGGCGGCGCGTTCCGTTCGGCTTTGGATCTCGGTCGCGCGCACCAGCTCCGTGCGTTCGAAATCCCGCTCGAATGCAGCTTCCTGGACCTCGTTGGCCACGGGGAACAACACAAGCCCGACAACCCCGCTGTAAAGAGTCAGGAACAGTGGCAGCCGAAACCGCAGCGACTGCATGACGCGCCGGGATGGAAAGAGGAACGCCATCCTCTCACCCCCGGCACGCCGTTGGGCCGAGCATGGGCGGCCATTGCAACATCGGTTCGAGCGAGGCCGGCGCCGAGAGAAGGCCGGCATCGAGCAAGTCGCTCTGCAAGCGCGCGAGGGTGGCGAGGAGTTTCGGCTTCGGCACACCGAGCCACTCGTGGCTCTCCGTGAGGCTGAGGAGCCTGACGCGCTCCAGCATCCGATCGAGCCCTTCGACCGACGTGCCAACTCGTCCGGCCATCCAGCCACGCGCTTGCTCGGATGACTTCAGCTCGTCGCTGGCTCGTTGCCACGCAGTACAGAGCGTGTCTGCCTGTTGCTCGTGCGACTCGAGATAGTCTCGCCGGATGACGAGCGTACGCAGGATGTCGAACGGAGTCGACACGGTACTGAAAAGCTCCACCCCACCGGCCTCGACGATCTGCGACCGAACAGGTTCCGAGGTCACAACCGCGTCGACCTCTCGGCTGCGGAAGGCGGACAAGTGCCGATACGGTGGCAGGTTGACCAGACGCACATCGCTGACCGCGAGCCTGGCCTGGTTGAGGGCGCGATCGAGCAGGTATGCGCTCGCCGAGTTGATCTGCACTGCGACGCGGCGATCTTTCAGGTCCACTGGCGTGATCAGGTCTGGCTGCGCGACAACCGCATCGCCGCCGTGTGATTCGTCGGAGACGAACAGAATCACCGGATCGGCGACGCCGCTTTGGGCCACGGCGAGCACTTCATCCATGCTCAGCCAGGCGGCGGCCACGGCGTTGTTGCGAAACGCCCGCATCACTTCGCCATCGTCAACGAACTCGACGAGGCGAAATTCCGAGGGGTTGAGCCATCCGTTCTCCTGCGCCAGGAACAGCAACTCGTTACTGGGCCAGAACGTGGTCCCGATCCGCAGCGGCGGCTCGGGCTCGGCGCGGCATCCCGACGCCAGACTCAGAGCGAGGATGACTGCCGGAACCAGCGCCGGTACGCCATTTCTCATGTCAGAAGGACGTCACCAGTAATCGGGTTCGTTCCCCCGCTTCCATTTGATGTTGCATCCGACGCTCGGCTTCTGCTCCATCGAAACCGGGTTGCCGAGCAACAGGTCGGTGGCGGCTGAGCGAATGTCGGCTCCGGTGACCGGCACAGCGCTCCGCGGCCGACTGTTGTCGAACTGTCCGCGGTAGACGAGCGTTCCACTCGCATCGAACAGGAACAAGTCGGGCGTGCATGCGGCCATGAACGCCTTGGCCACCTCCTGCGTCTCGTCGAACAGGTATGGGAAGGTGTAGCCAGCCGCCTGCGCTTCCCGGATCATCCCGTCCGGGCCATCTTCAGGAAACGCAATCGAGTCGTTGGAATTGATTGCCACGATCGCGAGCCCGCGCGACTGGAACTCGGTCGTGAACCTGGCGAACTCGTGTCGGATGTGGCGCACAAATGGGCAGTGGTGGCAGATGAACGCGACGAGCAACGGACGCGACGCGTATGCATCCGACGAGACCATCTCCCCCGTCGCCGTGGGCAGCCGGAACGCGGGCATCTTCGTGCCCAGCGGCAGCATCCTGGATGGCGTCGCGGTCATGGTTGGAAGCCCAGTATATGCCCCTCGACCATCGACCGGTTGGGGAGGTGCCCGCGCGTTTACCGGAGTGTGAAGGTGAGCTCAATCGTGACCAGAACGGCCACGGGTTCTCCGAAGCGCGTGCCGGGGACGAACTTCCACTGCTTGGCGGCCTTGATGGCCTCCTGATCGAGACCGAACGCCGAATCGAGCGACTTGACGATCTCTACTTTGCCGACCGAACCGTCAGGGAGCACGACGCATTCGACGATGACCGTGCCCTGAACCTTGGCCCGCATCGCATCGGCCGTGTATTGCGGCTTCACGTCGCGCAGCAGCTTGGGCAACAGCACACCATTGCCTGGGCGATACGCTCCGCCGCCGGTTCCACCACCAAAGCCATCACCGATACCTGAGCCGCGTCCCGGCCCGGCGCCCGTGCCGGTGCCCGATCCGAGCGAAACGCTCTCGGAGACCTGTGTCGATTCGATCGTCCCGGGTGACGTCACAGTCGCATCGAGCGTCTGAAGCGGTATCGTGACCGGCTCAACTGGAGGGGGTTCGACGGGTGTCGGTGGCGTCGGGACAGGAACCGGAGCCGGCTTTGGCTTGACGATCTCTGCTGGCTTCGGCGGTTCCGGCATCTGGTTGCCACCGCCTCCACCACCGCCTGGTCCGGGGTCGGACAACCAGACGATCCGTTCTGACAGTTGCGGCGGGATGACCGCCTTGTATGCGCGCTCCGGAATCAGGCTGCCGATCAGCAGGACCAGTCCGAGCACGAGCAACTCGGTGAGCAGACCCGCCCCCATTGCGCCGCCGATCCGCTTCGAATCCGGCTGCTCGAACAGGAAACGAACCTGGGCCGGACCGTCACCTTCGGGACGTACCGTGAGGTGGTCCGAAGCTACGGTGGATGGCTGATCCGTCCGGCGCTCAGTCGGTGTCGACATGCCGCGATGTTCGCTTACCTATCCATTGTCCCCGAGTGCACGTGGTGGGGCAAGTTGCAAAACAAATGCCTCAGACACGTGAACTACGTCAAACATGTACTCTGCGTTTAGACGCCGTCGTCGCGAATTTAGGTCTCGCCAGGAGACAGACTTTCGTGAAAGCTCAGTCCGGCCACTGGAGACTGGCCACTCGCACGGCTCCGGCGTCTGTCAGCACCTGTCGAACCATGCTCACTGTATCGGCTGATGTGTGAGCGCCCACAATCAGGGCGCCCCGCTGAATCTGCGATTCCCACGTCTCTCCCTCGGTCCGGTCGAGTCCGGCCTCTTCGAGCGTGCGGGCAATGCCCCCAGCCGCATGGCCAGCCGCCTCGGCCAGGCTGGCCGCGAGCGGACCATCGGCCACAATCGGGCCGATCCCTGGCATCACGAGCGCAATGGCCGAGAGCAGATGGGCTCCGATCTCACCAATCCGTGCCGCCATTGCCGAATCTTCGAGCTCGGAACCGGGCGAGCCGCCAGAGGCGCGCGCGATCACGCCTTCTTCGTCGTGCGACCGCGCGACGATCGAAACTCGTTCGTGGGGAACGCCCATCGAGCGCAGCGCACGGGCGGCGGTCGTGGCCTTATCTGTGGACTCGAAGAGCCCGATTACGAGCGGATGCGTCATCCGGCTGTATACCCGTCTCGCGCGCGAACGCGAAGATTTGAACGGCCTTTCACTGTGACCCGAATGGACCGCCATTCACGAGCCCCGGGGCGGACCGGTTTCATCGGCGCGTAACCGAGCAGGTATTGATAGCGCAATTCACGCGCAATCGTTGAGAAAGTTTCGTCAAGCGCGCGGGCATCACGAATCAGAAACGATTGGCCACCGCTCACGACGGCCAGTTCCGCGGCCAGTGGTGGCCGGCTTCGTCCGATCGTAATGGGATAGATGAGCGCCTGACTTTGACGCGCCCGCTCGACGACTTGTGTCGCCGTTGCCGTGCTGTATCGATCGGCCCCGTCGGAGAAGACGATGACGGCGAGTCTCCCCTTCTCTCCTTCCAGCCGGTCGAGAGTCGCGATGATGGCGTCATGCAATGCTGTCGTGCTCCACGGATCCAGTGTCTCGATTGCACGCTGCTGCTGAGCGTGATCGCTGGACAGCGGGGCAATGACTTCGGCGTCACTGCCGATGGCCACAGCCATCGACCGATCCGTCGGCCGCAACTGGCGCAGGAAAGCCTGTGATGACGCCTTGGCCAGCCGCAGCGGGTCGCCCGCCATGCTCCAACTCCGGTCGATGCCAAGGACCACCGTCAGCGGGAATTCCCCCGCCGCGAACGCCGCAACCTCCTGCGGCGCCTCGTCCTCCTGGACCTCGAAGTCCTCCTGTTTCAGCCCGGTGACGAGCCCGCCGTTTGCGTCCGTCACCGTGGCGTACACCTCGACTAGCTGAACCCCGGTCGAAAACTGCGCAACCGGCTCCTGAAACGCCGGAACCGGAGTCCTGGTCAACCAGGCGGCGACCACCAATATTGCGACACCAGCGTGGTACAATCTCCGCATTATGGGCAATCTGGGCATCCCGGAGCTTTTGATCATCCTCTGTATCATCATCCTGGTCTTTGGCGCCAACCGGCTGCCTGAGATTGGCCGGGGGATTGGTAGAGGTATCAAGAACTTCAAGGAAGCAACGAAGGGCGGCACCGAAGAAGCCGAGAAATCCTAACGGCGACTGCGGCGCGTCTTTGCGAGGCGTTGGCGCCTTCCAGGCCGCTGTGATCGTCGGCGTTCGTTCTTCGGCTTGACCCGGCTACGCACTTGGCGCGATCCGCTCTCCTCGCGCCGCACACGCTCCAGGATCTCGACCAGTCCGAGGTCGACCTGACGGCGTTCCATGTCTACTCGCACAACCTGTACTTCCACACGATCTCCTAACCGGTAGTTCTTCTTCGTGTGCTCACCGCGGAGCACGTGCTCCTGCTCCACGAACCGGTAGTAATCGTCGGCCATGCTCGACACGTGGACGAGTCCCTCGACGTAATGCTCGACCAACTCCACGAACAGACCGAACGGTGCAACGCCGGTGACGTACCCGCTGTACTCGTCGCCAACTTTGTCGGCCATGAAGCGGACCTTCTTCCACTGCAGTTGCTCGCGCTCCGCTTCGTCGGCCCGCCGTTCCATCTCGGACGAATGCCGTGCGGTTTCCGGCAGTTCTTCCTCGAGCTCTTCCCGCCGGCTCTCCGCAATCGGCCCCGGTCGCGATTCACGCAGCATGCGGTGCACGACCAGATCGGGATAGCGGCGGATTGGCGACGTGAAGTGCGTGTAGTGGTCGACCGCCAGGCCGAAATGCCCGAGGCTGGCCGCATCGTATCGCGCCTTCTGCATCGTCCTCAGCATCAGCGCCGCGATCGGGCGTTCTTCCGGCGACCCACGCATGCGATCGATCAGCTTCTGAAAGTGCTTCGGCGTGAGCGCACGCCCGCGCGCGGCCAAGCTATAGCCGAGGGTGGTGATGAACGCCTCGAACTCCTCCACCTTCTTCGCGTCGGGCGCCTCGTGCACGCGATGGAGCGCGGGCACGCCGTTCCCCTCGAGATGAGCGGCCACCGTTTCGTTCGCCAGCAGCATGAACTCTTCGATGAGGCGATGAGCCACGTTGCGCTCGCTGGCCACGATGGCTTCGATCTCGCCAATCTCGGACAGGATGACCTCGGCCTCCGGGAGATCGAAGTCGATCGACCCGCGCCGCCGGCGTCGCCGATTCAGGATGTCGAACAGCTCGCGCATCAGCTCGAACATCGGCACGAGCGGCTGATACTCGAACATCATCTCGGGGTCGCGATCGGTCAGGATCGCGTTGACGGCCGTGTAGGTCATGCGCGCGTTGCTGTTGATCACACCGTCGTGAATCTCGTAGCGCACGACCGCACCCCGTTGATCCACTTCCATCAGGCACGACTGCACCAGGCGATCGACGTGCGGGTTCAGGCTGCACAGGCCGGTGGCCAGTTCCGACGGGAACATGTGCACCGCACGTTCGGTGAAGTACACCGAGGTGCCCCGCTCGTACGCCTCTTCGTCGAGCGCACTGCCTTCCGTCACGTAGTGCGAGACGTCCGCAATGTGGACGCCGAGCCAGAAGTCGCCGTTCGGCAGTCGCTCGATCGTGATCGCATCGTCGAAATCGCGAGCCTTCTCCCCGTCGATCGTGACCGTCGTCACCCCGCGGAAGTCGGTGCGGCCCTTGATGTCGCGCTCCTTGACCGCCGTGCCGAGCCGAGTGGCCTCGGCAATGGCTTCTTCCGAATGCGCGTCGGGGATGCCGAACTTGCGAATGATGATCTTCGTGTCCACGCCGGGCTCGTCGATGCGGCCCAGCACTTCGACGACCTTGCCTACTGGTCCGCGCGTCGCCGTAGGCCAGCGCGTGATCTCGACCACGACCATCTCGCCACGTTCGGCTGACGACGACTGGCCAGTCGGGACGTGCACATCGGTCAGCACGCGCCGATCGAATGGCACGACGAAGCCAAGACCGGCATCATCGACCTCGAAGCGGCCGACGATCGTCGCTTGGCTGCGCTCGAGGATTCGAATGATGCGGCCCTCGGCGCCGCGCTCCGTGTGACGTTCCACGCGCGCGACCACGCGATCACCGTGCATCGCCTCCGAGAGGTTGGCGGCGGCGATATAGATATCCGTCCGGCCTTCGCCGGGCTCGGGCTGGTCGGGAACGACGAACCCGAATCCTCCGGGGTTGGTCGAGAGACGGCCAACCACGAGATCCATCTTCTCGGGCAACCCATAGCGGTTGCCGCGAACCTGCAGGAGCTCGCCGGCGTTGACGAGTGCTTTCAATCGCCGTCTGAAACTGACGCGCTCGTCGCGCGGAATGCGCAGCATCCGCATCAGATCCCGCGCGGTGGCGGGATGATGCACGTGCTGCCGAATCTGAACTAAAAGGTCTTCAGCCACGAAATTGCGAAACTACTTTCCAATGAGAATGACTTGTAAATCCCCGACGTTGGTATTCGTCGGCCCGGTTCGAATCAAATCTCCCAGCCGGTCGAAGAACGCATAGGCGTTGTTGTCGTCGAGGTAGGTTTGTGCCGGCGGCAGCCCTGCCGCTGCGGCGCGCGCGAGCGTCGTCGGATCCACGAGAGCGCCGGCCGCATCGGTTGGACCATCGATGCCATCAGTGCCGATGCTGGCGGCCACGACATCCGAACCGATCGGGTCGAGCCATGGCGCCATGGCGAGCGCGAACTCCTGATTGCGGCCACCCTTCCCACGTCCAACGACGTTCACGGTGGTCTCACCAGACGAAATCACGCAAAGCGGGCGAGGCAGCGACGACAGTTGCTGCGACATCGCCGTCAGATGCGCCCGCGCGGAGCTCCTGGCCTCTCCGGTGATCGGTTCCGGCACGATGTGGACGTGATAGCCAAGCTGCTCGGCCGCTCGCTTCGCCCCTTCAATCGCACCGCGCTGCGGACCAATCACCCGCGCTTCCGCGCGAGCCAGGCGAGGATCGCCGCTCTTCGGGCTCTCCTCGACCTCACCTGCGACGCCTCGACGAAGATGCGTGACGACTGATTTGGGATACGAATCGATGTCGCGCCGAGAGAGCACGGCCAGGGCATCGGCAAACGTACTCTCATCGGCCACAGTCGGACCGGATGCAATCACGGACAAATCGTCGCCCACGACATCGGACACCGCCAGCGTCAGGACACGGCCGGGCGACGCGGCTGCCAGCCGGCCGCCTTTGATCGCCGACAGATGCTTTCGAACCGTGTTGAGCTCGTAGATATCTGCGCTGCGCGCCATGAGCATCCGCGCGGTCTGCTGCTTGTCTGCGAGTGAGATGCCCGGCGCCGGCAGCGCCATCAGCGCCGACCCTCCGCCCGAGATCAATACGATCAGCACGTCATCCGGGCCAGCAGCCCGGGCGATCTCCAGGGCGCGCCGCGCGCCCTTCATGCTCCCTTCGTTGGGCAAGGGATGACCGGCATCCTGCCACTCCGCCATCGGGGTCAGACCCGTTGATATTCCGGAGCTCAACGGGTCTGACCCCGATGGAGAGAGTGGCGGCCCCACACCGAGCATCGTTCGTATCGGCCCCTCGGCGGCTGAGGCAAAGGCATCGAGCATCGCCGAGGCGGCTTTGCCCGCCGCGATCGCATCAACGGTCTTTGCGCGGCGCAACGTGCTGGCAATGTCGCCGTCCAGCGCCCGGCGAACCAGGCTACCGGCATTCACGGCAGACAGAGCTTCGCCGAGGATGGTGTCGAGTTGTTGTCGGAGCAGAGAGACGGGGGTCAGTTCACTTGCCGCGGATCGGCCCAGGCCGAACGCCCGGCCACGAGATCGAACTGCCGGAGAACGTGGCTGACGACCTGATTGGCTTTGTTCTGTTCGCACAGCTGATCGAGTTGCGCCATGACTTGCGTGAGCGCGCGCTCGACATCGCTGATTGTGCTTTCCGAGTAGTACTCCCGCTGCGCGTCGAGACAACGCTGGCAACGAATGAATTCTTCTCGGTAGAAATTGGAAAGGGAATGAATGACCCGATCGCAGGGCGGAGGTGAATCTGTCAGGAAGCGGGACAGTCGGTTCCTCAACGCTGGCATCTCCCCCGTATGGGTAAGAAGTCTAGCGAGCTTCAGCCGGTTCTGTCAACGCGGGTAGGCGCCGATTCGCCAGGCCGCGGCCAATCCCCCTGTGCTTCCTACCAGCATTCCGCCGAGGACGAGCAGCGCTGAAAGGCGAAGGGGCAGGAACCGGAGCGTCTCCCCGTCCAGGAGGGCGCGCAGCTCGGTCCCCCACCAGGCGTTGGCCAGAGCGTGGCTCAGCCACAGAAACAGGATCGCCAGGATGGCCCCGATGCCCCCCTGGAGGAGGCCTTCTGCGACAAAAGGCCCGCGGATATAGGTCAACGGCGCCCCTACGAGCTCCATGATTTCAATTTCGTCATGACGGGCCAGCAGCCCAAGCCGGACAACGGTTGCGACGGTTACGGCCGCGGCCAGCCCCATCAGGACCGCCAGCGCCACTCCGGCTGCCCGAACGGTATCGAGCAGTGAGCTGACCCGGGCCAGCCACTCTCGGTCGTATCGGACGTCCACCACACCCGGCAGCGCCACGACCTGTCGGACGAGCGCGTCGACTCGCCCATCACGCTCGGCGCCCTGGCCGACCCGGACCTCGATCGACGCCGGGAACGGATTGTCCTCGAACCCCTCTGCCAGGCTGGCCAGCTCCGCGAACTCCTGTCGGAACCGTGTGAGCGCCTGCGCCTTGGACACGTATTCACGGCCCGCGGAGATCCCGCTCTGGTCAATCGCCGATTCAATCGCGCCGCGCTGTTCCGAGGTCGCCTGGTCTGCCAGGTACACCGAGAACTCGGACGCCGCCGTCCATTGCGAGAGCAGTTGCTCGGCATTCCACGTGAGAAGGAGCAGCACTCCAAGCACGACGAGCGCAAGGGTAATGGCCAGCACGGCGAAGGCGCCGGATCCGCGACTGCGCCACAGACTGGCCGCTCCCTGCCGAAATGCGTAGTCGAGCGCTCTCATCCGACCTCGACGACGCGCCCCTGATCGAGCGTGATGGTTCGCCGCCCGACGAGCCGGATCAACTCGCGATCGTGCGTGGCCACCAGCACGGTCGTACCGCCTGCGTTGATCTCACGAAGCAGGTTCATGATCTCCAGCGACAGATCGGGATCGAGATTTCCCGTCGGCTCATCGGCGATGAGAAGCACCGGATCGTTGACGAGCGCGCGCGCAATCGCGACGCGCTGCTGCTCCCCGCCCGACAGGTCTTTCGGGTACGCGTTCATTCGGTGCTGAAGGCCGACCCACTTGAGCACCTGGAACGCGCGCCGCCGTTGCTGTGCGGCCGGCACGCCCAATACTTCTGGGACGAACGAGATGTTCTCCAGGACCGTGCGGGTGGGAATCAGTTTGAAGTCCTGGAAGACGAACCCGATGCCGCGGCGATACTCCTGGGTCTCCCGGCGTGACAGCATCGCGAGGTTGTGACCGTTAACGAACACTTCTCCTTCGCTCGGACGCTCCTGCAACAGCAGCAGCCGAAGGAAGGTGGACTTGCCGGCTCCGCTCGGACCGGTCAGGAAGACGAACTCAGCTTTCTCGACGGTGAGGGTCAGGTTCTGCAGCGCGTAGAGACCGCGGCTATAGACCTTCGACAGGCGCCGAGTTTCGATCACGCCAATACACTACCAGAACAACCAATAGTTCCTGGTTCTGAACCATGACCCCGGAACGTGGAACTGTTCTTCGTTAGGATTCGAGCGCGCGCTTCACGAGATCAGAGGCGAGCTTCGGGTTGGCTTTGCCGCCGCTCGCCTTCATCACCTGGCCGACGAGAAAGCCAAACGTCTGCTTCTTGCCAGCCCGGTACTGCCTGGCGGTCTCGTCATTGAGCTTGATCACTTCTGCGACGATCGCCGAGAGCGCACCCTCATCAGAATTCTGTGCAAGCCCTTCGTCGCGGACGATGTCGTCCGCCGATCGCCCCGAGTCGTACATTTTCGCGAACACGCCCTTGCCGATCGAACTGCTGATCGTGCCCTTGTCGATGAGCACAATCAGACCAGCGAGCGCAGGTGGCTGCATCGGGACGTCGGTAATCTCCTGGCCGCGCTCCTTGAGCGTCCGCAGCAGCTCGCCCATGATCCAGTTGCTCGCGGCCTTGGCGTTGCCGGCCGCTTTGGCAGTGGCCTCGAAATAGTCCGCGAGGGCTGCAGATTGCGTCAGCACACCGGCGTCATACGCCGGGATGCCGTACTCCGCGACGAACCGCCGGCCGCGCGCCTCCGGCAATTCGGGCATCGTCGCGCGCACGTGCTCGATGCGACTGCCGTCGACGATGAGCGGTGGCAGATCGGGCTCGGGGAAATACCGGTAGTCGTGCGCCTCTTCCTTGCTGCGCATCGAGTGCGTGCGGCCGCTGCCCGTGTCCCAGAGCCGCGTCTCCTGCACGACCTTCCCGCCGCCTTCAATCACATCGATCTGACGGGTGATCTCGTACGCGAGGGCCTTCTCGAGGTAGCGGAACGAATTCACGTTCTTCACTTCCGCCTTCGTTCCGAGTGTCGTGTGCCCGCGCGGACGGATGGAGACGTTGGCGTCGCAGCGGAGGCTGCCCTCCTCCATGTTGCCGTCGCTCACTCCGAGCCAGACCAGGATGTTGCGCAGCCGGCTGAAGAACTCGGCGGCTTCTGCAGCCGAACGCATATCAGGCTCGCTCACGATCTCGATGAGCGGCACACCACTGCGGTTGTAGTCCACGTAGGTGCGGCGGTCGGAGTCGGGAAAGCCCTCGTGCAGCGACTTGCCTGCATCCTCTTCCATGTGGATGCGTGTCAGCCCGACGTGCTTCGTCTGTCCGTCGACGGTGATGTCGAGGCCGCCGCCAAGCGCAAGCGGCAGCTCGTACTGGGAGATCTGATAGCCCTTGGGCAGATCGGGATAGAAGTAGTTCTTGCGCGCGAACACCGAGCGCGGCTGGACATCGCAGCCGCATGCGAGCGCGGCCTTGATTGCGTAGTCGACAGCCTGTCGATTGAGCACGGGGAGCGCACCGGGCAGGCCCAGGCAGACGGGACAGACCTGGGAGTTCGGCGGTGCGCCGAACTGGGTGCTGCAGCCGCAGAAGATCTTGGTGTGCGTCTGCAGCTGCGCGTGGACTTCGAGGCCGATCACGGCCTCCCAGTCGTTCGAGCTCGTCACGTCCCGTTCGTCAGGCCGATGGGCCGGCGGCCTTCACCGATGCAGCGACGTCCTTCTCGAAGGTCACGAAGTTGTCGACGAACATCTTCGCCAGCTTCGTGGCCTGCTCGTCGTACTTCGCAGCATCGGGCCATGTGCTGCGCGGGTCGAGCACCGCTTCCGGCACGCCTGGACAACTCGTCGGCATGTCGAGATTGAAAATCGGGTGCTTCTTGTACTGCACGTTGTCCAACTGCCCGGTCAGCGCGGCGGTGATCATCGCGCGCGTGTGCGCAATCTTCATGCGCGATCCGACGCCGTAAGGGCCACCCGTCCAGCCGGTGTTGACCAACCAGACGCGCGCACCGTGCTTGGCGATCTTCTCGCCCAGCATCTTGGCGTAGACGTTTGGACTGAGCGGCAGGAACGGTGCGCCGAAACAGGTGCTGAACGTCGCCTTCGGCTCGGTCACACCTTTCTCGGTCCCGGCGACGCGCGCGGTGTAGCCCGAGAGGAAGTGATACATCGCGGCGTCCGAGGACAGGCGTGCGATCGGCGGCAGCACGCCATACGCATCGGCGGTCAGCATCACCACGTTCTTCGGGTGGCCACCACGTCCCGACATCTCGGCGTTGTCGATAAAGTCGATCGGATACGACCCGCGGGTGTTCTCCGTCATCGAGGGATCGTCGAGATCCAAAGCGCGCGTGTCTGGATCGAACACGACGTTCTCGAGAATGGTCCCGAAGCGGCGGGTGGTGCTGTAGATCTGCGGCTCGGCCTCCTGCGAGAGCTTGATCACCTTCGCATAGCAGCCGCCCTCGAAGTTGAACACACCCGTTTCGCTCCACCCGTGCTCGTCGTCACCAATCAGGCGACGCTGGGGATCGCTCGACAGCGTCGTCTTGCCCGTTCCCGACAATCCAAAGAAGAGCGCGGTATCACCGGCGGCGCCAATGTTGGCTGAGCAGTGCATCGACAACACACCCTGAAGCGGGAGCGTGTAGTTGAGGATCGTGAAGATCGACTTCTTGATCTCTCCGGCGTAATGGGTGCCGCCGATGAGCACGAGCTTGCGGCCGAAGTGCACGAAGATGAACACGTCGGAGCGTGTGCCGTGACGCGCGGGATCGGATTTGAAGTGCGGAGCGTCGATGACGGTGAACTCGGGCCGATGAGAGGCGCGCTTCGCCGGATCGTTCTCCGGGAGAAACATGTTGCGCGCGAACAGATTGTGCCAGGCGAACTGGTTGACGACCCGAATCGGCAGACGGAAGGCGGGGTCGGTCCCTGCCCACGCATCGAGCACGAACAGTTCCTTGTCCTGAAGGTGCGCCATCATGTCGCGATGGAGCGCATCGAACTTCTCCTCATCGACCGGACGGTTGACGGCTCCCCAGTGGACGTGTTTTTCGCTCGTCGGCTCTTTCACGACAAACTTGTCGTTGGGTGACCGACCCGTGTGCTGGCCGGTTTTACAAACGAGCGGCCCCTCGGCGGCCAGAGTTCCTTCTCCCCGGCGCAGCGCTTCCTCGTAGAGCGCTGCCGTGCCCAGGTTCCAGTGGACGCGACCCGACTTGACTATGCCCAATGCCTCGAGTCCGTGCGCCCTCTCCACCTGAATCGTCATGCCACCTCTCTCATCGCCTATAGAAAACCGCATCGTACCGGTCCAGTCGGAGCCAAGTCAACTGAACGGGCAAATCCGTGTGGTCCTGCACCCGGTTGGCGGGGTTTGGGGGTATAGTTGTGCAGGGGGAAAGCGCCAGCCCCTCGGTAAACACACCGGCGGGGCCGCCGTAATCCACATGAGAAGACCTCCTCGACGCGCGAAGCAGACGGGCGCCCTCGCTCAGGACGCCGCGCCAGCGGCCCCAAGGGAAACGAACCTTGCGGCACGGCTCAAGGCCTTGGTATTGGCCGGCGATCGTGAGCGCGCGAGGGAGCAGTTTGCAGACCTCGTGGCGCAGCATCAACGGCGGGCGGTTCGCATCGCTTACAGCTATCTCCGTGATGCGCACGACGCCGACGAGGCAGTGCAGGACGCGTTCGTAAAAGTGTTCACGCATATCACCAGCTATCGGGAGGAATACCCCTTCGAGGTGTGGTTCACCCGCATCCTCGTAAACGGGTGCCTGGATCTGCGCAAGGCGCGCGCGCGCCGGCTGCGCTGGGCACTGCCGATGTCGTCGCCCATCGAGTCGGCACCCGTCGATCCGCCTGCCGTGCAGCCGAGTCCCGAAGATCGAGTGATCTCGACCGAACGGGCCGGACACATCGCTGCCGCCATCGAGAAACTCCCCGACCGTCAGCGTGCGGTGTTCACGATGTGTCACGTGGCGGAGCAGAGCACCAGCGAAGTCAGTCGGGCGCTCGGTCTGAGCGAGGCGACAGTGCGTGTCCACCTGTTCCGTGCCGTGCGCAAGCTCCGTAAGCTGCTCGCGTCGGAGCGCGCGAACACCGCGGCGGCCGCACGTGTTGAAGCATCGAGTATTCAGGGCGGCGATCCCACATCAACGAGGTCGGTGGTATGAGCCATCCTCACCTGTCCGACGATCGGCTCATCGAGATCTGCTTCGACTTCGAGGTCACCTCGTCCGACCGCGCCCATCTGCAGACGTGCGGCACCTGTGAAGCGCGACGATCCAATCTGGCTGGAACACTCGACGACGTCGGAGCGGTCATGACGCAGCAGGCTGACGAGGCCTTCCCTGCCGAACGGCTCGCGCGGCAGCGCGCGCGCATCCTCCTGCGCGTCGATCAGGATGGTCGGCCGGGGCGCGTGATTGCCTTCCCTGCCGGACAGAAGCACGAGGGCGTGCCACAGCGAGTTCGTCCAGCGCGCTGGGCCAAGGTGGCCGCGGCCGTTGCCGTGTCGTTTGTGGTGGGGCTGCTCGCCGAACACCTCGCGCACGAACTCCCGGGCACACGACAGTCGATGCCCGCCGCGCGAGCACAGGTCAGTTTGCCGAGTCCCCAGATCCGCACGTCGTCCGACGACGAACTGCTCGGTCAGGTCGAGCTCGCCGTCAGTGGCGTCGGTCCGGCTGCGCTGAGACCACTCGACGTCATGACCCCGCGCGCCTGGGACGTGCGTTGATCGCTCGGCGATCGGCCACGCCGTGACGCGGCGATGACTCAAAGTCCTCTGATCTTTCGCAAGGGTCTCGATCTCAAGCACGAAGTCGCTCACCAACTGGCCGAGAGTTATCACAGCGAATTGGTCGCCTCCGTCAAGGCAGCCGACTATCGATTCGAGTCGGGTCGCCTCAGCCTCTTTCTCGCTCGCGAGCTTGGCTTCTGCTATGGAGTGGATCGCGCCGTCGACTACGCCTACCAGACCAGGCGGCGGTTCCCGGATCGCACGGTCTTTCTGACCGGCGAGATCATTCACAACCCGCACGTCAACGATCAGATTCGCGCGCAGGGGATTCGCTTTCTCAGCGACCCCGGCGAGTCGTTCGACGCGTTGACACCCGACGACGTCGTGATCCTGCCGGCGTTTGGCATCACGATCGAATTGCTCGAGTCGCTCGTTGGGCGCGGCTGCACGCTCGTGGATACGACCTGCGGTTCCGTGCTGAACGTGTGGAAGAACGTCAAGCGCTACTCCGACGAGGGGTTCACGTCGGTGATCCACGGCAAGTACTGGCACGAGGAGACACGCGCAACGGCGTCCCAGGCACATCAGTCAGGCCACGGCCATTTTCTCGTCGTGCTCGATCGCGCCGAGGCAGGCGTGGTGTGCGACTACATCAGGCATGGCGGCGATCGATCGGTTTTCCTGCACTCGTTCGAGCACGCTGTCTCCCCTGACTTCGATCCCGATGTCCATCTTGGCCGCATCGGGTGCGCCAATCAGACGACGATGCTGAGTTCCGAGTCGCTCGAGATCGGCGAGATGTTCAGGCGGGCAGTCATGGACCGGCATGGCGAAGCCAGCGTGCCGCAGCGATTCCGGGCGTTCGACACGATTTGCAGCGCGACCCAGGATCGACAGGACGCTATCCTGCAACTGCTGGGCGAACGGACGCTGGACATGGTGATCGTGCTGGGTGGCTATAACAGCAGCA
The DNA here is from genome assembly GCA_032156805.1 of Acidobacteriota bacterium. GTDB lineage: Bacteria > Acidobacteriota > Vicinamibacteria > Vicinamibacterales > UBA2999 > Gp6-AA40. Next base: position 30,795 of record JALDXQ010000025.1, on the reverse strand, counting down.
ACACCTACAACCTGGCTCGGATCTGCGCCGAGCGCCTGCCGACTTACCACATCGCCGAGCCGGACTGCCTGATCTCAACCGATGAGATCCGGCATAAACCAGTGACTGGCAAGCAGGAGACGGTTGCGCGAGGGTGGCTGCCCGGGGGGCCGCTTGCCGTCGGTCTCACCTCGGGCGCCTCGACCCCGGACAACCTGGTCGAAGCCGTGATCCGCCGCCTGGAAGCCCTGACGGCCCCTCCTGACCCGGCCGGTGTACGGCAAGGTCCCGCCACCCCGAAAACGACCCCTCAAATTCGGCCCTAAACCGTGCTACGCTAGGTAATTGCGTCCGCTACCGTAAACGTGCCCCGGTGGGCGGTCGTAACACAGCTAGCCATGTATTCCATTGACCGGCTTGGGCGGGCAGCCGTGGTGACTGCCGCGCTATTGTTCCTCGCCGCACCTGCAATTGCTCAGGGGTTCAAGTGGTGGCAATCCGACCTGTACAAGCGAGAGCTTGGGCTTACCTCTGAGCAGAGCCGCCGCCTCGAGGATATTTTTCAGGCTGCGGCCCCCAATCTGCGGGTTCAAAAGAAAGCACTCGATCAAGCCGAAACAGAGTTCGAACGACTGGTCGAAAAGGGTGACGACGGCGCTGTGATGGAGCAGGTCGGGCGCGTCGAAATCGCCCGCGCGGAGTTGAACAAGTCTCGAACCATGATGCTGCTCCGGATGAGGCGGGCACTGACAACAGACCAGTGGGCCAAGTTTACCGCGCTGCATCAGGCTGCGGAGCGAGAACGCGCAGGACAGGACGAGCGCAGCAAATAGCGGTCGAACAACATCCCAGTTAACAGGATTTAACACGCTTTACAAAGAACCATGCAGAATTCGTGTGCCTTCTTGACGATTGTGACCCTCGCGCTGATGGCGGTGCCCGCCGCGGCGCAAACCCAGTCGGAGGCGGCGCGCTTCGACGACATCGCTCGACAGGCGGCGCAGACGTTTGCCGAAGCGCGATCGGCTGGCACGACTGATGCGGAGGCGCAGACCCGGCCCACCACGCCTCCCCCGCCGCCCGGCACACGCGTCGAGCTGACGCTCGATGCCGCCGTCGAGCGCGCACTCGATCGCAATCTCGACCTCGCGGTCGAGCGGTTGAACCCGCAAACCTTCGACTTCTCGCTGGCGGCCCTGGACGCGACCTACCGCCCGAGCTTCGTTTCCGCGTTTGGCGTCCGCAGCCAGACTTCGTTCACGCGCAGCCAGACGGCCGGTGGCGACATCCTCAGCACTGATGTCCTCACCGGCAACAACGGGATAACACAGAACGTCAAGTGGGGCGGTGGCAGCTACGCGGTCCAGTTCAACAACAATCGTCAGGAACAGTCGGACCTGTTCGCAACACGCAACCCGGTGCTCAACACCTCGTTGACGGCCGCTTACAGTCAGCCGCTGCTTCGCAACTTCCGGACCGACGCCACGCGAACGCAGCTGCAGATCACCAGGCTCAATCAGGAGATGTCGGAGACCGAGTTGCGTGCGACCGTGGTGCGAACCGTGTCCGGCGTCCGCAACGCCTATTGGGATCTCGTCTTCGCGATTCAAGCCGAGGAAGTGGCGCAGAACTCGCTCGCCCTGGCCACCAAGCTCGTTGAGGACAACCGCGCGCGCGTCGAGGTCGGCACGCTGGCGCCACTCGATGTGACGCAGGCCGAAGCCGAACAGGCGCAGCGACGCCAGGCCGTCGCCCAGTCACGCGCGACGCGCGGCACCGCGGAGCTCTCGCTGAAGCGGCTCATCGTCAATGGCACCGAGGATCCGTATTGGACCGCCACGATCGAGCCAGTTGATCGGCCCACGTACTCGACTGAAGTCCTTGATGTGCAGGCAGCGGTCAGGCGTGCGCTGAGCACGCGTACCGATCTCGAGCAGTCGAGGAAACAGCTGCAGTCGAACGATGTCTCCATCAGGAACCTGAGCGACGCGCAGTTGCCAGCGCTCGACCTGACAGCGTCGTACGGCGTCGCTGGCATCGGTGGCACTCAGTTCGTCCGGCCGCCTGGATCAGCGCTCGGTGCGCCACCCTCGCAGATCATTCCCAGTGGTTTCTCTGACGCGCTGTCGCTTCTTGGGGAGGCGCGCGCCCCAACGTGGAACTTCTTCCTGAACTTCAGCTACCCGCTCGGGACGAGCTCGGCGGAAGCCGCTACGGCCCGTGCGCGTGTGCAGCGGCAGCAGACACTGGCACAGAGTCGTCAGCTCGAGCTGCAGATCGCAACCGAGGTCACCAACGCGGCATTGCTTGTCGATACCAACCGGGAGCGCATGCAGGCCGCAACAGCGGCAAAGGATCTCGCCCAGCTGCGCCTCGAAGCCGAGCAGAGCCGCTTCGACGTGGGTCTCTCGACAAACTTCTTCGTCGTCCAGGCGCAGCGCGATCTCCGCGACGCGCAGAACGCCGAACTGCGGGCCTTGCTCGATTACCGGCGCGCGCAGGTGGACTTCGAGCGCGTGCAGGAAATCCCGGCTGCCAACGGCGTCAGCATTACCAACATCGTGCCGGGAGGCTCGACTGCGCCGCGTGCGAACGCCGGCGGCGGTGGTGGCTTCGGCGGCGGCGGTGGTGGCGGCAATTAACCAGTTTTTGATTTTGATTAGAAGCGTGTTCGTTTCGATCTCATGAAAAAAGCGTTCATCGTTGCCATCGCCGCGGTTGCACTCGCCGGCTCGTCTTATTACCTCGGCATGTCCCGCAACGGCCAGTCGAGTGGCGCTCCACAGGCTGGCGGCGAAGGTGGTGGGCGACGCGGTGGGGGTGGCTTCCCTGGCGGCGGCGGATTTCCCGGCGGCGGCGGGGGGTTCCGCGGCGGTTTCGGGCGTGGTCCGCTGACCGTCGAACTGGCGAAGGCCTACAAGGCTCCTCTCGCCGCGGAGATCACCGTTGTCGGCAACCTTATCGGCGACGCCACTGTCTCGGTGGTCCCCCGCACGGCAGGGCGCCTCCAGGACGTGACGGTGAAGCTCGGCGATCGGGTGAACCGCGGCCAGCGGATCGCCAAGATCGAAGACTTCGAGATCGTGGAGCAGGTGAAGCAGGCCGAGGCCGCGGCGGAGGTCTCGCTCGCGACGATCCGGCAGCGTGAAGCGGATCTGCAGTTGGCCGAGACCAACGTCGAGCGATCGCGCAGCCTATTCGAGCGTCAACTGCTTCCGAAGCAGACGCTCGATGACAATGAGGCCCGGTATCAGGCTGCGCTCGCGCAACTCGATCTGGCCCGCGCGCAGAACACACAATCGAAGGCGCGCCTCGATGAGCTGCGCATCAATCTGGCGAACACCGTGATTACATCGCCGGTCAACGGATTCGTTGCGCGGCGCAACGTCGATCCCGGCGCGTTCGTGTCGCAGCAGGCGCCGGTGGCTGATGTCGTGGACATCACGCGCGTCCGCCTCGTGGCCAATGTCGTCGAGAAGGACTTGAAGGAACTGTCGAGCGGCAACAGCACAAACGTGGAAGTGGACGCGTTCCCCGGTGAAAAGTTCAGCGGGCGGATTGCGCGCGTGTCGCCGGTCCTCGATCCCGCCACTCGAACCGCCCCGATCGAAATCGAGATCCCGAACCCGGACTTCCGCCTCAAGCCTGGCATGTACGCGCGCGTCGGCATCACGACGCAAACGAAGAAAGAGGCGCTCGTCCTGCCATCGACTGCAGTGGTGGACCTCGGCGGCCGGCGTGGCGTGTTCCAGTTGCAGAACGACGTCGCGGTCTTCCGCACGGTGCAGGTGGGAACCGAGCAGGGAGCGCTCGTCGAGATTCTTGGTGGCTTGAACGAAGGTGATGAAGTCATCTCAACCGGTGCGGGAGCGCTGCGCGATGGCGATCGCGTCGCGCTCGCCGGTCGCAACGGCGGGGGACAGCGAGGAAACCAGGCCTCCGAAGGGGGGCGAGCCGGGAGCACGACGGGCGCACAGGGTGAGAGTGGCAACGCATCCCGTCAAGGCGGCCCGACACCTGGCGGCACTCGACCTGGCGCGGATGTCGCCGGTCGCGAAGGCTCAGCGCCATCAGGTCGCGAAGGGTACGGCGGTGGCAGTAGCGGCGCCAGTGGGACTCGTGAAGGTCGCGAAGGGCGACGCTCAGGTGGCGACGGCAGTGGGCGCCGCGGCAACGGCGGCAGTCCATCGCAGCCGTCGGGCAGTGTAAGTCAGTAGCATCGGTGGCGTTCCCGCATGGGAACGTCGTGGTTCTGGTCGCATCAGATCATAACGGCGGGTCCAGGATGGACACGCTCTACGACAGAGTGCTGATATGAGTATCCCTCGTCTCGCGATTCACCGCCCGGTCACGATGTTCATGATCAGTGGCGTGATCACACTGCTCGGCGTCATCTCGCTCACCCGGCTTCCGGTCGACCTCATGCCGGAATTCGAGCAGCCCCAGCTGAACGTGCGAACCAGCTACCCCGGGGTTGGCCCACTCGAGATGGAGGAATTGATCACGCGCCCCATGGAACAGGCCGTGAGCGCGGTGCCCGGGATCACCCGCGTCGAGTCGAGCTCCTCAGAAGGCAACAGCCAGATCCGGTTGAACTTCGACTGGGGAACCGACCTCTCTGAAGCGACCGACGAGGTCCGCACGCGCGTCGATCGGATGCGTAATCGGCTTCCCGAGGATGCCGATCCGCCGACCATTTTCAAGTTCGACTCGAATCAGCTGCCTGTCGCGCAGATCGGCATCGAGGGCGATTACGACCCGGTCACGTTGCGCGAGATCGCGCAGAACGAGCTCGCCCCCCGCTTCGAACGCGTCGATGGCGTGGCCGCGGTGACCGTCAACGGCGGCGTCCGTCGTGAGATTCACGTTGACCTGACCAAGGAGAAAATTACTGCTCTGAACCTGTCGGTGAGCCAGGTCGTCAGCGCCCTCCGCTCCGAGAACCAGAACACACCGCTCGGTGAAATCTTCCAGGGCGACTCCACGTTCCTCGTTCGCAGCCAGGGACAGTTCCAGAGCATCGAGGACATCAAGAACATCGTGGTGCTGACGCGCGAGGGTGTGCCCGTCTACATGCGCGACATCGCCGAAGTCACCGACACGACCGAGCAGCGGCGCTCGTTCCTGCGCATCAACGGCAAGCCCGGTGTGCAGATCCAGGTCCAGAAGCAGTCCGGTAAGAACACCGTCGCCGTCGCCGCCGCCGTCCGCCGCGAGGTTGACCGCGTCAATCGCGAGGTGCCGGGCATCAAGATGATCGTCACGCAGGACAACGCTGTCTTCATCCAGCGAGCCATCGACAACGTGCAGGAGCACGCGCTGGTTGGTGGCGTCCTCGTCGTCCTGATCATCTTCGCGTTCCTGCGCGACTTCCGTTCGACGCTGATCGTTTGCACGTCGATCCCGGTGTCCGTGGTCGGCACCTTCGCCCTGCTCTACTTCGGTGGCTTCACGCTGAACACGATGACTTTCGGCGGTCTCGCTCTCGGCATCGGCATGATCGTGGACGCCGCGATCGTCGTGCTCGAGAATACGCACCGTCATCTCCACATGGGCAAGGACAAGATGACTGCCGCGATCGACGGCAGCGAGGAGGTCTGGTCCGCCATCCTGGCCTCGACCTTGACGCACATCGCCGTGTTCATCCCGCTGCTCTTCCTGTCCGGCACGGCGAGCATCATGTTCACGCAGCTGTCTGTCGTCGTCATGTTCTCGCTGGCGATGTCGCTCTTCGTCGCAGTGACGATCGTGCCGGTGCTCTGCTCGCGCTGGCTGAAGACACCAGACGAAGAAGCGCAGGCAACGGGTGTGATGGCGCGCTTCTACCGTCTGAGCGAACGCTTCCTCGAGACAATGGACGAGCGCTACCGCCAGGCGATTCACGTGGCGCTGAACCACCGGCCTACCGTCATGGCCAGCGCGGCGGCGCTGGTCGTCGCCGCCGTGCTCCTGTACCCGATGGTCAGCGTGGAACTGATGCCGCAGACCGACGAAGGCGAAGTCAGCATCAACGCCGAGCTCCCGGTCGGCACGCGAATCGAGCGCACCGAGGAAGCGCTCCTGCGCCTCGAGGAGATGATCCGCGAACGCGTGCCTGAGGCCGTCACGATCATGACCCAGGGCGGCGGCGGTGGTAACAACTGGCAGACAGGAGGAGGCCAGACCCACCGCGGCCAGATCCGCTTGATCCTCATGCCACGCGACGAACGCATGCGCAACAACGAAGAGATCGCCTTCGCGCTTCGCCGCGAACTCCAGGGCCTGCCGGGCGTTGCGGTGCGCGCCAATCCCGCTGGTGGCAACAACCAGATCATGCGGTTCCTGAGCGGCGGCGGTAACAACAACAGCGGCCGGCTGCAGGTTGAGATTCGCGGCCACGATCTCGACGATGCCCGCCGCGTCGCGCAGGACGTGCGCGGCGTCATGGAGAACACACCGGGCGTCGCCGATGTGAACATCGGGCGCGAAGAAGGGCGTCCGGAGATCGCCGTTCGCGTCGATCGGCCAAAGGCAGCGATGCTCGGCATGTCGGTGAGCAGTGTTGCCACCACGATCCAGACGAACGTCGCCGGCACCACCGCGGCGCAGTTCCGTGAGCGCGGCAACGAATATCCGGTTGTCGTCCGGCTGCGCGAAGCCGATCGCGAGGAGATCTCGGATGTCGGTGACGTGCTGCTGAGCACGCCAACGGGACAGGTCGTCCCTGCGAAGAACGTGCTCGCCGTCAACCGAGAGGCCGGTCCGGTTCAGATCGATCGTCAGAACATGGAGCGCATCACCCGCGTCAACGCCGAGACTGAAGTCCCGCTCAGTGAGGCGGTCTCATCAGTCCAGGACCGCCTGGGTCAGGTGAACGTGCCTCCCGACTTCGCCGTCGGCTTCGGCCCCGAGCTCGAGGAGCAGGCGCGGTCGTTCGCGCAGTTGCGGCTGGTGCTGATCCTGGCCGTCGTGCTCGTCTACGCGGTCATGGCTTCTCAGTACGAGTCGCTGCGCGACCCGTTCATCATCATGTTCTCGGTGCCGGTGGCCGCCATCGGCGTGGTGCTCAGCTTGCTGCTCACCGGGTCGTCCTTCAGCATGCAGGCCTACATCGGCATCATCATGCTCGCGGGCATCGTGGTGAGCAACGCGATCCTGCTCGTTGACTACATCAACACGTTGCGCCGGCGCGACGGGCTGCCGATTCGAGAGGCGGTCGAGCTCGGTGGCCGGACGCGACTGCGGCCGATCCTGATGACGTCGATTGCCACGATGCTCGGCCTGGTGCCGATGGCCATCGGCGTTGGTGAAGGCGGCGAGCTCCAGGCGCCGCTCGCCCGCGTCGTCATCGGCGGTCTGTTGACGTCAACCTTGATCACGCTCGTCCTGGTCCCTGCCGTCTACACGCTGTTTGAAGAGGGCTGGTCGGGAATCTTCAGGAAGACCGCGAAGTCTCATTAGTCCTTGGTGCGTGGTTCTTACTTCTTGGTCCGTCCCGGGTCCTGGGTCCTTCGTAGTAAGGACCAGGACCAAGAACGGACCAAGGCCCAAGCACAACGGCCCGGGGACCAGTCCTCAGGTCTCCAGCACCGCTAACAGCTCCGCCACAGTCCTGCCAGTCACCGGATCACGCCAGTCGGCCGCAATCTCGGCCAGCGGTTCGAGCACGAAGCGGCGCTCTCTGAAACGAGGGTGCGGGACGACGAGATTCGGCGAGTCGATGACGTCGCCGTCGTAAAGAATCAGATCCAGGTCGAGCGTGCGCGCGGCGCCGGGATATGGCCGCTCGCGGCCGAATTGCTTCTCGATGTCGAGCAGCACGACCAGCAGATCGTGAGCGGAGAGCGACGTCTCCCCCACCGCTGCCGCATTGAGAAACGTCGGTTGATCACCGACGCCGACCGGCGCCGTGTCGTAGAAGCTGGAAGCGTGAAGACCCTCGATGAAGGGGCGAAGTGCGTCGAGGGCCGCACGCAGGTAGGCGTCGCGATCGCCGAGATTACTGCCGAGGGCAACGGCTACGCGGGGAATGACTACTCCTGCCAGCGGGTCGGAAGAACGGCGCCGACACGGTCTGCGCCGATCGTTCGTTTTCCGATGACATCCTCGAGGCCGGAAGCGGCCTGCTCGAACAAACGCTGGTGCTCTACTGACTCACCGAGCACGACACCGAGCATGGTGCGATGCCGCGCGTGCGTGACTGTTGCCACCTTCGGACGCCAGCGTTCGACAAACGCCGCAAGATGACGCGCGTCATCCTGAAGGATGTCGCGGTAGGCGGATACCCCCCCGCTCTTGCCCACCTTTGAAACAGGAGGAACGGAAATCTCGCGTGCGGCTGGCGGCATCGGCGCGCCCAGTTCCTCGAGCGCAGACTGCAGCCACGTGAGGTGCGTCTCCTCGCGCGCGATCACGTATTGATACGCGTTGTTGAAGTCGTAGTTGCTGACCACACGGGCACCAGCCTCGTGACGCTGAATCAGCGCCACACGGTCGGCGGTGATCGCAGTCAGCAGCGATCGGAGTTCGTCCTGCTGCACGTGGTTCCCTACCCCTGCTTCTCTTTACAGCTCTTACAGGACCGTGTCCATGGAATGGCGTTCAAGCGCGCCTCGGCGATCTCTTCACCGCACTCCTTGCACACGCCGTATGACCCTTCCTCGATGCGGCGCAGCGCGCCCTCAATTGCCTGAAGGATCTTGGCGTCGGTCTGTTTGAGCTTGAGCTGAATGTGGACTTCATTGTTCCCGGCCGCCTGGTCGGCCATGTCGCCCTGCCTGCCGGAGTTGTTCTCCATCGTCCACTGCAGAGGCTTCGCCGCAGATCCGGCTAGGAGCTCCCCGCGCTTCTTGAGCAGCGCGTCCCGGTAAATTGCGACGTCCATCGAGTGTGGCCTCTCCTGGCGGCCTCGTGTCGCCTGGAACAAGAGGTGATTGTACCCCTACTCCGCGCGGAGCGTCGAGAGCGGCTTATGTCGCAGGACGTCGAGACTTGCGATCACGCCGATGGCCGCGACGGTCGTCGCGGTCACGATGATTCCGCCAATCGTCAGCAGCGGTGCCGGCTGCCACGGCAGGTCCAATCCGTACCGGGCCACTGCCCAACTGAGGACAATCGCACCGGCGGCACCGACGGTGCCGGCAATGGCGCCAAGGACTCCGTATTCGAGCAGCAGCATGGTCGCAATGAGCCGGCTGTTTGCACCGAGCGTCTTCAGAATCGCCGCTTCGTAGACGCGGCGGAACTTCGTCATCGACACCGCACCGATGAGAATCAGGCTGCCACTGAGGAGCACGAGCGCGCCAACGACCGTGACCGCGAGAGTGACGTTGTCGACGATCGTCCTGATGGTGTCGAGCACCTCCCTCAAATCGATCACGGAGATGTTGGGATATCCGGCAACGATGAGACCCTGCAGGCGCGTTCGCGCGGCATTGTCTCGTCCGCCCCGGACGGCGGCAATGAAGCTGTGCGGGGCGTCGTCGAAGGGACCGGGGCGGAAGACGATCATGAAACCGCCAGTGCGAAAGTCGCGAAAATCGACTTCGCGGAAGCTGGTCACGCGTGCCGACACGATGCGGCCCAGCACGTCGAATCGCATCTCGTCGCCGATCTGAATGTTGAATCGTTCGCGCAGGCTCTCTTCGATCGAAACTTCCGGCTGCGCACCGGCCGGGCCGTCCGCGAACCAGGTGCCATCGACGAGCTTCTCGTTGGCCTCGAGATTCGATCGATAGGTGATCGTGAACTCGCGCGACAATCCACCACGGCCGCGCACATCCTCGTAGCTCTCGAGGTTCACATCACGGCCGCGAACGCCCACGATGCGCGCGCGCAGCACCGGGATCAACCTGGGCACGTTCTCGGCGCCGTTCTCACGATCGATCAGCGCCGACACCCCTTCCCGCTGGTCGGCCTGGATATCCATGAGGAACATGTCGGGCGCGTCCTCACCGACCTGCACGGAGAAGTCCTGCAGCAGATTCACCTGGAGCGCCCTGACGCCGAGGATGAAGAACGTCCCGAGACCAACGGCCAGCAGGATGATTCGCGTCTGGTTCCCGGGGCGAGCGACGTGCAGCACCGCCTGCCGCAACGCGAAGTAGCGCGAGAATCGCAGCGGCTGCACCGCACGGATGAGCGCAACGCCGGCGAGATGCAGGACGAACGTCAGCGCCACAAATCCGCCAGACAGCAGGAGCCCGACCTGCACCGAACCAGCCTGCCAGGCGGCAACGCCAACGAGCGCGGCGCCGACCGCCGTTGCCACCGTCCACTTCAACCAGTCGAACGTCGGCAGTGCCGGAATGTCCTGGCGCAGCAGCAGAGACGGTTTGACATTTCGCACTTCGAGGAGCGGCACGACTGAGAACAGGAGCGACACCAACACGCCAACGGCCAGCCCCTGAAGCACAGCGCCGACGGTCAAGCCGTAGTCCACCTGCAGGAGCGCCGCCAGGTCGCCGACGAAGAGCGGCAACAACTGCAGCACACCTCCCGCGATGGCCACGCCCAGTGCACTTCCCGCCAGGCCCAGCAACAGGACCTGGGTCAGGTAGATGCTCAGGACCTGGTGCGACGTGCTCCCGACGCACTTGAGGATGGCGATGCTCCTCACCTTCTGCTGGACGAACACGCGGGTCACGCTCGACACGCCAATTCCGCCGAGGATGAGCACGACCAGCCCCACGAGACTGAGATAGTTCTCCGCGCGCGACAGGTTCCGATTCATTCGGCCTTCGTTCTGCCGATACGAACGGACGCCGACGAACTCGTTGACGAACGCCTTGGACAGTTCGTTCGAGAGCGTGAGGCTCGGGTCGCGGCGCCCCGGAAGCGGTGGCGGGCTCGGCACCTGCAGGAGCAGCTGATGGTTCGCCCGGCTGCCAAACGACAGCAGTCCGGTCGACTGCAGATCGGCCAGATCGATGAACACGCGCGAGCCGAGCGAGAAGGCGCCGAGATTGCGCCCGGGCTCGCTCTGGATCACGCCGCGAATCTGAAATGACTGCGTCCCGATGAGGAGTGCATCGCCAACGCGCAGGTTCAGTTGCGCGAGCAGCTCGGGACGCACGAGGACACCGTGATTGCGCAGGAGATCGTGCGAGTACTGCTGCCCTTGCAGCGTCATCGTGCCGTACAGCGGGAACGTGGACTCGACGGCGCGCAGCTCCACCATTCGCGTCGTCGGGACGCCAGCGGGCCGCACCATCGTGGCCAGTTCGACCGCTTCGGACACGGTCCCGACGCGGCCAGTGGCGCGCTCGCGCTCGACCGCGGTGCGAATCTCCTCTCCGAGCGGCCGATCGCTTCGCACTACGACATCAGCGCCGGTCATGGCTCTCGCTTCACGCGTCAGCCCCTGGCGCACGCTCTGAATGACCGAGCGAATCGCCACGATTGAAGCGACGCCAACCGCGATGCACACGAAGAAGAACAGCAGCCGCCGCCAGGATGCCCTGATCTCGCGCAACGCCATTCGAATGACGAAGGTCATCGGGCCGCTCCTGCTGCAGGCGTAACCCGCTGCGTCTCAGCCTGCGGCACGGGACGTCCGTCACGCAGGACCAGGCGGGTATCGGCTAGCGCGGCCAGTTCGGCGTCGTGCGTCACCAGCACGAGCGTGGATGCGCGTGACCGTCGAACGTTGAGAAGCAGATCCATGATGTGCCGCCCGGTGGACGAGTCGAGGTTTCCGGTCGGCTCGTCGGCGAGCACGATTGGCGGATCGTTGGCCAGCGCGCGAGCGATCGCGATCCGCTGCTGCTCTCCCCCGGACAACTGCGAAGGATAGTGATGCGCGCGATCGGACAGGCCAACTTCCTCGACGAGCTGCCGGGCACGTTCGGTGGCGTCGCGCCGGCCCGCAATCTCCATCGGGATCAGCACGTTCTCGAATGCCGTCAGCGACGGCACGAGGTGGAAGAACTGGAAGACGAATCCGATCTTCTCACCACGAAGCTTGGCCAGCCCGTCTTCGGTCAAGGTGGTGATGTCGACACCATCGATCACGATCTGGCCGGTGCTCGGCTCATCGAGGCCCGCGAGCAGACCGAGCAGGGTGGACTTCCCGCTGCCGGACGGTCCTACGATCGCCACGAACTGCCCGGAACGAATCGTGTAGTCGAGCGGGTGCAGGATCGTAAGGGGATGATCGCCGCTCTGGACGGTCTTGGAGACACCACGAAGTTCGATCATCGGCTGGAAGTCTTTCGGTCTGAGGTCTGCTTGACGAGCAGCGGCTCGAGTGCGGACCAGACCGTCTTCTCGATGATGCGCGAGCCTTCTGCATTGGGATGGATGCCGTCCTCGATATTCAGGCTCGGAATTCCAGCGACGCCGTCGAGGTAGAACGGAACGAACGTGACCTTCTGCTCGCGGGCCAGCTGGCGATAGACCTCGCGGAACTCCGACGTGTATGCAGCCCCGAAATTGGGAGGAGCCTCCATGCCGGTGAGCACGACGCGGATGTTTCGCGCCTGCGCGCGCTCGATGATCTCCGTGAGGTTCTTCTTCAGGCTGGCGACTGGCAATCCGCGCAGGCCGTCGTTGGCGCCCAATTCGATGACCAGAACCTGCACGTCGCCTTCGAGCGACCAGTCGAGCCGACTGAGCCCGCCGGCCGAGGTATCACCCGATACCCCCGCATTGACCACCTCGTGCGGATACCCGTTTTCGCGCAGCCGCTTCTGGATGAGAGACGGGACGGACGCTTCCTTTGCCAGTCCGTAGCCAGCGGTCAGGCTGTCGCCCAGAAATACGATCCGCGGCGCGTTGCCGGCCACCGGGCGAGCGGCCGGTGCCGAGGATGCCGCCTCGGGCTCCGGCGGTGTACGCACGACGTCGGGCTGCGAGCAGGCCACGCTCCCAAGCAACGCCAGTGTGACGAGACGGACGAGCCAACGCCCCATAAGTCCCTGAACCATTATGTTATAAGTCGACACTAGTCATGGGCTCCACACTCTCATTCCCGTTCTCTGTCGTACCGCGCGCGCTGGCCAAAGAATTTGACGGAGCGTGCAGTCGTTTAGATTCAGCCAGGTTCGCATCGCTGCTCTGGAATCGTCAGCTCGATGTCTGGAATACGGATGCCAGGACCCGTACACTCATCGCCAACCGGCTCGGCTGGCTGCAGGCGATTGATTTCGTCACACCGCTCGTCCCGCGACTGCGCACCTTTGCTGAATCGGTGACGCAGAGCGGTTTCACCGATATCGTCCTGCTCGGGATGGGCGGCTCGAGCCTCGCACCTGAAGTGCTGCGGCAGGTGCTCTCCCATCCAGACCGGACGCCACGATTTCGCGTCCTCGACTCGGTGGACCCGGACGCGGTTCGTGGAGCGATGGCGCAGGCGCGCGACACGCTCTTCATCCTCGCGAGCAAGTCGGGGACGACGATTGAGCCGAACGTCATGGCCGAAGAGGCCAGGCGAAGGGTCATTGCGGAGGGTCACGCCAACTGGGGCACCCGGTTCGTCGCGATCACCGATCCGGACACTGCGCTGCATCGCCGCGCCGTCGCGGAAGGATTTCGTGACGTCTTTGTGAATCCTGCTGATATCGGTGGTCGATATTCGGCGCTCTCGCTGTTTGGAATGGTCCCTGCCGCGCTCATGGGTCTCGATGTCGAGAAACTGCTGGCAGGGGCACGGGCTATGGAGAGCGCGTGCCGGGTCGAACGGGCGGCTGATAACCCTGGGTTGGCGCTCGGAGCGCTGATGGGCGCGGGGGCGCAATCGGGCCGCGACAAGCTGACACTCTGGATGGCACCACGGCTGCAGTCGTTCGGGCTGTGGGTCGAACAGTTGATCGCAGAAAGCACCGGCAAGCAGGGCAAGGGCGTCGTGCCCGTTACTGGCGAGCCTGCCGATCTGCGGCTGGGGAACGATCGCGTGGTGATTGCGTTGTCCGCGGGCGAACTCGAGGCACCGGGACGCGATCGTTTGCAAAGCGAGGACGTTCCGCACGCGGTGCTCGAGATGCCGGATGCCGCGTCGCTCGGTGCCGAGTTCCTCCGGTGGGAAGTCGCAACCGCCGCCGCCGGATGGCTGCTCGACATCAACCCGTTCGACGAACCCAACGTTCAGCAAGCCAAGGACGCGACGCGTGTGTTACTCGATCACTACCGTCAGCATCATCAGCTTCCCCACCCCGAGGCACATGGCAGCTCGAATGGGGCGCGGCTCACGCTGACTGAACCTGCTGTTGCGGCATTGGGAGGTGAACCGGCGGATTCATTTCTGCGTGTGGTTCAACCAACCGACTACGTAGCCCTGCTCGCATATCTTCCGTCCGACGACCCGAAGTGGGAGAGGGCGCTGCAGGCGCTGCGACTGGCGATCGCGGCACGCACCGGCACCGCCACCTCAGTTGGGTACGGTCCTCGATATCTGCACTCCACCGGCCAGCTTCACAAAGGTGGCGCGGCGAACGGCGTGTTCATCATCATCACCGCTGATCCCAAGGAGGATCTGGCGATACCCGGGGAACCCTATTCGTTTGGCGTTCTGGAGATGGCCCAGGCACTGGGCGATTTTCAATCGCTCGAGCGCACCGGACGTCGCGGGCTTTTCATTCGATTCCAGCAGAGGAACGTCGAGCAGTTGCAGCAGTTCGCTTCGCGCTTCGCGGCGGCGGGCTTGTAGATCCGCCCTGGGTCGATCCCGCCGCTAACGCACGACGCGCGCAACGACGGCCGTCACATTGTCCGTCGCGCCGCGGGCAATCGCCGATCGCACCACGTTCTGCGCCACGTCTTCGACGCCGCGCTGACTGCTCATCATCGTCGCCAGCACTTCGTGCGGAACGACCCCATGGACGCCGTCGCTGCACAGGAGCAGCGAGTCTCCGGCGCCGAGGACGCACTCGGCCACTGCCGCCTCGAGCTCCGGCCTGAGCCCGACAACCTTCGTCAACACGTGACGCATCGGATGGGTTCCGATGTCATGCGGTTGCTCCCCTTCACCGTCCAATGTTTCGGCCAGCCACGAATCGTCCCGGGTAAGTTGCGTCAGACGTCCGCTACGCCACAGGTACACACGGCTGTCACCCACACTGGTGTAGAACGCGGTGCCGTCGATGATGAGCACGGCAACGACAGTCGTCCCCATCCCTGCGTGAGCCGGTTGTTCGGCCGCCTCCTCCAAGATGCGCTCGTTTGCGAGCTGCACGGCGCTGGTCAAGAGAGTTTGGGTGTGTGGGAGTCCGCTGCTCTCAAAGACTTCGCGGATCACTTTGACGGCAAGCGCCGACGCAACTTCACCCGCGTTGTGGCCCCCCATCCCATCGGCCACGACCAGAAGGCCGATGTCCAGATCGACGAGCCAGGCATCTTCGTTTGTGGAGCGGCGGCCCTGATGGGTCACGCCATAGGCCGCCAACGGCATTCGACCCCCGATTATAAGCCTTCCTTTCGTGTGTATACTTCGTATACTCCTACAGTGGCGGTTGCACAGGTTTCCTCCAGTCTTGCGCGCGCGGCGGCAGCCCTGGAACGTGGGCGTGGTGCCGAAGTTCCGCCACTCCTCCAGAGCATCCTGCGGAACGGATCCCTCAGCCGGGAGGACGAGTTCAGCGTCCGGGTCGCTTTGGCCGAAGGCTGGCTGCTTCAGGACGATCTGACCCAGGCCTCGTCGGTGCTCGGCCGTCCCCCGGATACCCTGCGCGAGCAGATATCGGATGCCCGACTCTCCCATTCATGGCGCCTGCATGGCCGCATCGCTTTTGCGCGCGGCGAGCAGTCGCGAGCGATCGCCTTGCATACTCGGGCGCTCAAACATGCCGAGCTTGCCCATGACACGCGAGCGATAGGCCTTGCGCACTACGAGCTCGCCCTCTGCTACAAGCAGGTCGGCGACTCGGGCATCGTGCGCGAGCACCTGACCGAAGCCGCGTCCGCACTTCACGCCGTCGGCGACCGTCGTCATCTCGCGCTGGTCCACTCGCTGTCTGCCGTATTGCTCGCGCAGGCCGGGCGCAGTGACGAAGCGAGTGCCGCTCTCCGTCAGGGTGAGCGCCTTGCGATGTCGATCCCTGCTGACGATGTGCTCGCTGGGATCGTGCACAACCAGGCGAACGTCGCGCTGATGCAGCACAAACACGAACAGGCGCTCGTGCTGGCCGAGCGCAGCGTGGCGCTGCATCAGTCGTTGGGATCAGGTCATGGCCTTGCGGTTGCGCTGGCCACGCTCGGTCAGATCTTCGTCCAGCTCGGTGACCTCGAGCGCGCGGAGCAGGTCCTCACGCGGACGCTCGAAGTGCGAAGCACCGTTCAATTCCACGAGACGACAGGCGCTGTGTTCGACACGCTCGCGCAGATTCACTTGATGCGTGGATCCTACGAGCGGGCCGAAGAGTACTTGCGGCTCGCGAGCGAAGCGTACGGTGCGTACGGCACGCAGACCATGCGTTGGTATGAGTGGTCGCTGAAGGTGCTCGGCGTGAAGCTGGCCACGAGACGGCAAGCCTACGACGAAGCGCTGAGCATGGCCGACGCGCTCGCTCAGGCGCCCGGCGTTCCTCAGAGCGACGCCATTCAGGCCGACCTCGCCGCGTGTGAAGCGCTCATGGGAACCGGCCGGCTCCGAGATGCCGAGCAACGGCTGGAAGCGTGCGAAGGGCGACTCGATCCCCGGCGCGCACCCGCAAACTGGGGCGAGTTCCTGCGCATCCGTGGATTGATTCGCGAGCAATCGTTGCGTCCGCAGACAGCGCACCACGACTTCGCACAGAGCGCGAACATCTTTCAGTTGCTTGGTGAACGGTACCAGGCCGCGTTGAGTCACCTGGCTCTCGGCCGGCTGTCCGCAACCTCGGGATCATCGGGTCTCGCCGAGCGATACCTCGAGCAGGCGGCGTCCGAGTTCACGCAACTCGGCGCACAGCGTGACCTGGAGGAGATCAAGGGTGTTCGCGAGCTCCTCAATCATGCGCCGGCGAGGACGATCGTCGTGTCGCCGTCGGATGCCGACGAAGGCATCGTGAGACGACTGGTCGATGCAGCGATCTTCAAGGAACTGCTCGCGCGGGAGACCGCTGCGGCGTTGCTCGAAGTCACCGAAGGCGCGGCGGTCGCCGTGTTCACCGAAACGGCCGGCGGGGACGTGCGCATTGTGGCCGCCGCGGGATGCGACAGCAACGCCGCGATCAGCCTCGCGCATGCCGCGCGGCAGGGTCACACCGAGCACGAGGGACGTCCGCTGATGGCCGAACCACTCGGCGTCGATCAAGATGGCACGCGCCGCTGTGCGGTCTCGCTGACGGCCCGACTCAGCGACAGTGCCACCGCACGATTGCGCATGTTCACGGCCATCTCGCGCCAGGGGTTCGACCTGTGTGGCGCGCGCGAGCGCCCGAGCCAGCCTGTCGACCAGCATAACGAGCGGCCGCTCGAACCTCTGCTGCCCGGATTCATTTGTGCAGGCCCGGCCATGAATCGCCTGGCCGATCAGATCCAGCGCTTGCAGGGTCACAACCTGACGGTGCTGATCACCGGAGAGAGCGGGACCGGCAAGGATCTGGTGGCGCGCGCCATTCACGTGGGATCGCCGCGAAGCGCCGCGATGTTCCTGCCGTACAACTGCACGACGACCTCGCGCGAACTCGCCGACAGCCAGTTGTTCGGCCATCGTCGTGGCAGCTTCACTGGCGCCGTCACCGATCAGCAGGGCCTGATCCGATCGGCCGTCGGCGGCACGCTGTTCCTCGACGAGATCGGCGACATGCCCATCGACATCCAGCCCAAGCTGCTTCGCTTCCTCGAACAGGGAGAGATCATGCCCGTGGGCGAGACTCGCCCGCAGGCGGTTGACGTCCGAGTGCTGGCCGCGACCAACGCTGACCTCGAGCAGCGCGTCTCTGAAGGCAAATTTCGTGAGGACCTTTACTACCGACTCAGCGTCATCCGCATTCACGTGCCTCCGTTACGTGAACGCCGGGAGGAAGTGCCGCACCTCAGCACGTTCTTTCTGCGCGAGGCCTGCGAACGTCTCAGCAAGGTGGAGGTCCAGCTCGGATCCGCCACGCTCGATCTCTTCGCTCGCTACTGGTGGCCGGGAAACGTGCGGCAATTGAGGAACGAGATCCACCGGGCGGTCGCGATGAGTGCACCCGGCGGAACGATTGAGCCCGACCATCTGTCCCCCGAACTCAACGCGCCTGAACGATCCGTGGGTGGCGCCGATGCGCCGTTCGTTCCCCTCACCGACATGGCTCCTGGGAACCTGGCGTCCGCAGTCGAGACGGTCGAACGACACCTCATCACGACGACACTCGACCGGACTCGCGGCAACATCTCTGAGTCCGCTCGTGTGCTCGGTCTGACGCGGCGAGGGCTCTATCTGAAAATGCGCCGCCTTGGGCTAGAAGGCGCAATCGCGGATATCTAGTAATCAGGTATCCAGCCAATCTGTATATCTCGTATCCAAATCGATCACCATCGGCAAACCCGGATAGACTCCACTTAACCATTTCCAGTCAACGAGTTAAGTCGAGTTTCGACGGGCTGATCTCCCCTCGAAAATTCCCGGGCCTGCACATTGATAGTAATTCCGCGGGCAGACTTTTCAGGGGGCCAGCGTGATTCAACAGATGGCGAGTCGACAGGCAGCAATCAACGGACAGGCGCGAATCGGAAATCGCAAGAAGGTGAGCGTACCCGCGAGGCTGACGTGGCGCGATGCCAGTGGCACCCTGCGGTTTGTGTCTGTGGTGATGCGAGAGGTCAGCGACGTCGACGCCTTCGTCGAATGCCAGGTCCCGGCTTCGATCCCGCTCTATCGTCTGGTCCACTTCCAGGTCGAGCGCCCGGTTCGCGACGGTGAGCTTCCGGCCGCGCTGCAGGAAGGCAAGGTCCTGTCGGCGATCTACCGTGTCGGGCCGCACAAGACGTCGACTGGTACGCCGATGGGCTATGCGCTTCGACTGCTGGTCGAGCCCGCGGCCGACTTTCAGTCTTCAGCCGACCACCTGGCGGTCGCGAATTAAACGACGCGCTGCTCGACGGCGCCCTTTTTCCGCCAATAACGCGCCAGGCCGTTGAACAAGTGTTCGTAGGCGGCAGCGACGTGATAGGTCGCCACCTGCGATTCGGTCATCTCGGACCGCAGGATGTTCCGGAGCCGATCCGCGAACGCCCGCGCTTTCTCCTCATCGGTTCCCGCTTCCTTCAGCAACGACAACGCGAGCGTCGACGTGGTGCGCAGGTTCTCCATGAGCGATGCGAGATGAGGCCGAACCTCCATCACCGGCCCGAAGTGCGTGAGCATCAATGTCGCCGGTGACCATCCCAGGATGGTGTCCACGCTCGCCGCCCACCCTTCCACGTCGATGTCTGGTGGAGGTGTGGGTGGGAGGACATAGCCGCCGCCGATGCGGACTCCAGCCGTGTCTCCAACGAAGGCGACGCCACTCGATCCGTCGAAGTAGCTCACATGGTGCGAGGCGTGTCCGGGTGTGTAGGCCACTTCGAAGGTTCGTCCGCCGGCGTCAATTGTTTCGCCGCCGTTGAGCACGACCAGGTTCGCCGCCGGCACCGCCGCGAACTCGCCCCACAACTGCTCCATGCGATCGCCGTAGATGCGTGTCGCGCTCTCGATCAACCGAGTCGGGTCTGCCAGGTGCCTGGCGCCGCGTTCGTGCACGAGCACTTTGATGTGGGGATGCGCCCGCACGATCGTTCCAGTCGCACCCGCATGATCGAGATGGATATGGGTCAGCAGTATGTGATGAACATCGGGCCAGCGCACGCCATTCGACTGCAACCCCAGTTCGAGTGTCGCGAGGCAACTGGTCGGCCCGGGATCGATGATTGCCACCCCACCATGGCCCTGCGCCAGAGCGGTGGCGATCACCTGGGGACGGCCGTGGAACTGGAGATCGATCCATGACAGGCCATGAGTCAACGTATTCACAGCGGAGTATCCTCGGGAAGCACGCGCGCGCTCACAATCTGCCAGCGGCCCTCTGTTCTCACCAACTCCATCGCCACCACGTGTGCGGCGGCGGCCTCACCGCCCCCGGCTTCGCGCGTCGTGACCTGCACGGTGACGCGTGTCGTCCCGGACGAATCACCTGACAACCGAATCTCCGGATCGAAGAACTGCACGCGCATCACCGGGGTCGTGGCCCGGACACGTGCGGCCATCGCGATCGCATCCTGTCTCCCGCGCACGGGCGAGCCACGGCCCAGGTCGATGGACACGTCCGGGTGGAGATGGTTCTGCAGCGACGCGACCGTGGCGAGCGCGCGCAGGTCCGTCTCGGCGTCGTCATGGCTGAGAGCTGACGCCACCTCCGCGAGCATGCGGTTGATGTGGCGCTCTGGACTGTTCCACCAGCGATAACCCGCCGTGAGTCCCACGAGCGCCGCGACCACGATCGCAACGCGCACGGGCGTCGAGGCGAGCATATGGGTGGATTATACTGGTCGGTCGACATCAATGCAGGCCGATCCAGTGGACGTGCTCACGTCGGTTGCGCGTCTGGTCGCGGAAGCACCTACCCTTCGCGAAGTAGTTGCCGGTGTGGCCGCCACGCTGCGCGTGACGATTCCCTTCGAACGCCTGCACATGCTTCGGCTGGATCGCGCCGACTCCTTCGTCCTGTACATCGCAGGCGAGTCCGGGGACGTCATGGTCACCAAGCACCTCGTTGGCGATCCGGCGACTCACCTCGACGCGGTGGACGAATCGGCGCGCTCGCGCATCGTTTGCACCATCCGGCAGGGCGCGCGCGTGCATGGCGCGCTCTGGCTCACCTCCAGTCGAGAGGATGTCTTCTGCGCCTCGCACCAGAAGCTGACGGACAGCGTCGTCGATCTGCTCGGCCTCGCGTTTGAGCACGACGCCATCCTCGAGCGCGAGAAACTTCGTCGCGAGCGGATCGACAGCCTGCGCCGGCTCCTGCAGACCATGGCCGGCGCGCTCGACATCCGTCATGTCTTCGACAAAGTCTCCGAGGTCGTCCGCGGCGGGCTGCCGCACGACATACTCGTGATCACGTCATGGGGGGCAGACGGCGCGTCGTTCCGTGTGTATGCGATGGCCGGTGCGACGGTCGAGCCCGAACTGCTCGAGGCACAGCCCCTCACCGGTGACGATCTCGCTCAGCTCAAGCGCGATGCCTATGTCGTGCACGATGCGGAAGCGGAGGTCCCCTCGGCGAGTCTGCGCGGCAAGATCTTCCGCCGCTTTGGCGTGCGCTCGGCGCTGCGCGTGCTGATGCCGCTTGGCACCGAAGTCTTTGGCTCGCTGTTCTTCCTCTCCCGGCAGACCGACCGGTTCAGCGAGGACGACATCGATTTCGCGCGCCGCGTTGCCGATCACCTGGCGCTTGCCTTGTCACACGAGCGGTTGGCCGAAGCGGCTCGCAGCCAGGCCGAGTCACGAGAGACCGCGGCACGCCTCGAGGCGCAGGTGGCCACACTGACGCGCGAGCTCGAGTCGCGCAGCGGCCAGCGTCGGGTCGTCGGACAGTCGAAACAGTGGAAGGACGTGCTGGCCCACGCGGCCCGCGTCGCACACACCGAGACGACCGTGCTGCTCACCGGCGAATCCGGCACGGGCAAGGAGGTCGTGGCGCGCTTCGTCCATCACGCGTCCCGTCGCAGCCATGGTCCGTTTGTGGCCATCAACTGCGCCGCGCTTCCCGATCAGCTCCTCGAATCCGAGCTCTTCGGCCACGAGCGTGGCGCATTCACGGGCGCGGTGTCGACCAAGCCTGGCCGAATCGAACAGGCCAGTGGCGGCGTCCTCTTCCTCGATGAAGTTGGCGAGATGGCGCCCACCGTTCAAGCCAAGCTCCTGCGCGTTCTCGAAGAACGCGAGTTCATGCGCCTCGGCAGCACGCGTGTGCTCCACGCCGACATCAGGGTCATCGCGGCCACCAATCGCGACCTGCACGCGGCCATGCAACGGGGTGAGTTCCGCGAAGACCTCTACTACCGGCTCGGTGTATTCGAGATCAACTTGCCGCCGCTGCGGGAACGCCTCGATGACGTGCTGGAGCTTGCCGATGCATTCCTGGCGGAAATCGGCCAGTCGGTCGGCCGGCCCGCAGCAGGAATGTCGCGCGAGGCCAGAGAGCACTTGCTGACGTACGAATGGCCCGGTAATGTCCGTGAGCTCAGAAACGCCATCGAGCGAGCCGTCATCCTTGCGGACGGCGGATACATTCGCAGCGAGCATCTGCCCGTGACGCCGCGGCGCGCCGCGCGCACTGATGACGAGTCAGCCAGCACCGCGCAGTTGCCTGCCGGCGGCGTCAATCTGGAGGACATCGAGCGCTCACTGGTGCTGAAGGCACTGACCCAGGCCCGTCACAACAAAACGCGCGCGGCCAAGCTGCTGGGCCTGACACGCGCGCAACTGTATTCGCGAATTGAGAAGTACGGCCTGACAGGAACTGAGTCCTAGGCGTTCCTCTTACATCTTCACCCGCACAACCAGCGCCTCCGTCAGCCGCGTGCTGACATTGGCACCAGGTCCCAGCCGAACCTCGTCACCGCGCGTCGCGAGGACTGCACCGGTTCCCGCTGCACCGCCGATCGCCGCACCCTTCGCGGCTCCACTGCCACCGCCGAGAATGGCGCCAACGACTGCACCGGCACCTGCGCCCACGCCGATCTTGGTGGCGTCCTTCCGCTTGGTCCCCTCCGCCTCATGCGAGATCGTGGCGGTCGCAATTGGATACCGCTCGCTGTCGTATCGAAGTGAACTGAAGCGATACGCCACACGCGCACGCCCCTTCACGCGAGCCGATCGCGCAACGTCGGTCACTGTTCCAACGAGCTCCGTGCCCATGGGCAGAACAGGCTGACCATCGACAGTGACGGCCTGTCGCAGCGAGGCTCGTACCGTGTCCTCGACCTGGCTCGCATCGGAGGCAACAGCAGACTGCAGGTCCAGTCGAAGCGTGGTACCGGCAGGAATCGTCACCTCACGATAGACAGGTAGATCTGGCTTCTCTTCTTTTTCCGCGGCCGCTGAAGTCGACGTGCCATCCTCCGTGGTGCCCCCGCTCGCCGGCTGCCCCGTTTCGGTGCCGCCGCAGGCCGCGCAAAACCCCGCCAGTGTCAGTGCACACAGCCATTTGCTCACGGAAAACCTCCTGCTCTTGTTCATTGCTGTCGTGCCCGTGCCCGGACATCGAAAGCGTCATCTGGACGCACAAATTCCGCCCGTATCCGGGCTCAAACCCGGATCTCCAACTCGACGATGCCAGAACGTTGCCAAGTGCTGCACATCATCGGCTGGGCTTCGTCCCACGGCCCGTCCCACGGCCAATAGTTCTGGTAATTTGGAAGGATGGTCAGAGTTACACGGATACTTGCACTCGTTTTCATCCTCTTCCTGGCATCCCCGGTCAGTGCACAGCGGCTTCCAGGCAACGTCGTTCCAGAGCACTACACGCTCTCGTTTACACCCGATCTCGAGAAGGAAACCTTCCGCGGGCGCGAGTCGATCGACGTCGTCCTCACGGAGCGGTCGTCTGCGATCACGCTGCATGCTGCGGAGATCACGTTTGGAGAGGTCACGATTACGGCGGGCGGACGCACGCAGACCGCTCGCGTCAGCCTCGATGCCGCGCGTGAGACGGCGACGCTCACGGTTCCTGAGCCGATTGCCGAAGGGCGCGCCACGATTCAGATCGAGTATTCAGGGATCCTGAACGACAAGCTGCGCGGCTTCTACATCAGCAAGGCGAATGGCCGGAAGTACGCCGTCACGCAGATGGAGGCCACCGACGCGCGACGCGCCTTCCCATCCTTCGATGAGCCCGCCTTCAAAGCCACCTTCGACATCTCGCTGACGATCGATCAAGGCGATACCGCGATCTCCAACGGCAAGCAGATCTCTGATACCCCCGGGCCGGAGCCAGGCAAGCACACGCTCACATTCGAGCGCACGCCGAAGATGTCCACGTACCTGGCGGCAATGCTCGTCGGTGATTTCGTGTGCCGCGACGGCGCATCCGATGGCATCGCGATTCGCATCTGCTCGACTCCCGACAAGCTCGGGCTGACCGCATTCGCGCTCGAAGCCGCCGAGCAGCAGCTCGCCTTCTACAACAAGTACTTCGGGATCAAGTATCCGTTCGGCAAGCTCGACATCATCGCGGTGCCGGACTTTTCGGCCGGCGCCATGGAGAATGCCGGCGCCATCACCTTCCGCGAGCGACTTCTCCTGGTCGACCCTGCCACGTCTTCCGTGACAGCGCGCAAGCGCGTGGCCGGCATCATCTCGCACGAGATCGCGCATCAGTGGTTTGGAAACCTGGTGACGATGAAGTGGTGGGACGACATCTGGCTGAACGAAGGCTTCGCAACGTGGATGGCGAACAAGCCGGTTGCGGCCTGGCGGCCGGAGTGGCGTGTCGAGCTCGACGACGCGGCAGATACGCAGGGCGCGCTCAGCATCGACGCCATGCGCTCGACACGCCCGATTCGGTTCAAGGTGGAGACACCGGCGGAAATCAACGAGGTGTTCGACGGGATCGCGTACGAGAAGACGGCCGCAGTGCTGCGGATGATCGAAGCGTACGTGGGCCCTGACGCGTTCAGACAGGGTGTGGCCTCGTACTTGAAACGATTCTCCTACGCCAACGCCTCGGGCGAAGACTTCTGGACCGAGGTCTCGCAGGTGACTGGCAAGCCGGTCGATCGCATCCTGCGAAGCTTCGTCGATCGCGCAGGCGCGCCGGTGTTGTCGGTAGCGACGCGCTGTGTCGCGAACAAAACAACCGAAGTCGACTTGACGATGGGACGCTTTGTCGGTGTGCCGGGCGCACCACGCGAGAACCAGACGTGGACGCTTCCCGTCTGCCTGCAGTCGGGGGCCGGCCAACCTCGATGCGAGGTGATCGATCGCCCGAAGCAGACGGTCCGCTTGAATGGATGCAGCACGACACGGACGCCTGACAGCAATCCGATATTCGTGAACGCCGACAGCCGTGGCTATTACTTCACCGAGTACTCACCCACCATGGTTCATGCGCTGTCGCGATCGGCGGGCACGCTCGAAGACGTCGAGCGATTGAGCCTCATCGGTGACGAGTGGTGGATGGTCCGCGGCGGGAGACACGACATTGGGATCTACCTCGATCTCGCCAGCGCCCTCGCCAACGACAGCACGAGCGCCGCGATCGACATGCTGGCGGGCCGGCTGGAGGTGATCGGCGACGACCTGGTGTCATCCACGGACCAACTCGCGTATCAGGCGTGGATTCGGGCACACTTCGGACCACAGCTGACCGGGATGGGGGTGCCTGGCAATGCCGGGGACACCGACGAGATCCAGTTGCGACGCGCGACGCTGCTCAGCCTGACCGGGCATGTCGGCAACGATCGCGACATCCAGAAGCGAAGTCGCGATCTCGCGGCGTCGTACCTCAAGGATGCGCGCTCGCTGCCGGCGACGCTCGCCCCAACCGTCCTTCAGGTGGCGGCGCTGGACGGGGATCAGGCGCTTTACGAACAGTACGTTGGCAAACTCGGCGCGCTTGCCGCGCAGCCCGAGGAATACTATCGATTCCTTGGCGCGCTCCCCTGGTTCAGGGATCCTGCGCTCATCAGCCGCACGCTCGACTACGCGCTCTCACCTGCGGTTCGCACGCAGGACACGGGCACGCTCCTGGGCAACATGATGCTGAAGCCCTGGAGCCGCGAGATGACCTGGACCTTCGTGCAAACGAAGTGGGCAACGATCCTGAAAACGCTCGGCGAGTTCCAGGGCATTCCGTCGATCGTCGAGTCGCTCGGAGGATTCTGCTCGACTGCCCGGGCACAGGAGATTCGCGCCTTCTTCGAGAAGAACCCGGTTCCGTCATCGCAGCGCGGAGTCCAGCAGTCGATCGAGCGAATCGAGAACTGCGTGGCGCTCAGGGATCGGCAGGCAAAGCCGCTCGCCTCCTGGATCGCCCAGCAGGGCGAAAGGGGTCAGACCCCTTGATAGAGATCCTTTCGCCTGTTACTGCGGGAAGGCGCGCGGCGCTGTGTCCTGATATCCTTCGCCTTCGAGAGATTCGATAAACGCCACAATCGCTGCGACCTCGCTCGGACTCAGGCCGAGCGGCTCGATCTTGACGTCGAGGTGGGGATTCTTCCTCCCTCCCCGGTTGTAGAGCTCCACCACTTCGCGCAACGTGGCAAGCGAGCCGTCATGCGCAAACGGCGGATGCTTCGTGACATCGCGCAGCGTGGGCGTCTTGAACGCGCCCCGGTCGGCCTCGTTCTTCGTCACGACGAAGCGACCCTCGTCGCTGAACTGCTTCGTGACCGGATTCCAGCCGATCCCCAGGTTATGAAACTTGCTGTCGGTGAAATTGTTGCCGGCATGGCACTGGCGGCACTTCGCCTTGCCAAAGAACAGCTCGTGCCCCTGCTTCACCTGGTCGGAGACGGCGTTTTCATCACGTTCATAACGCCAGCGATCCCACGCCGAGTTGCCGCTCATGCGCGTCTGCTCGTACGCGACGATCGCCTTCGCAATGCGCTCCGCCGTGATCTCTTCAGTGCCAAACGCAGCTTTGAAATATGGTTTGTACCCGTCGATAGTCGAGAACTTCTCCGCCAGCGCATGCGGCATGTTGTTCATGCCCATCTCGATCGGGTTGCTGATCGGTCCAAGCGCCTGATCTTCAAGTGAGCCCGCTCGACCATCCCAGAAGAAATGCGGCAGCAGTGCGTCCGCCTGGTTGATGAGCGACGGTGCCTTGCGCCGTCCCTTCTGGCCACCGATTCCGGTTGAGACCGGCGTCGGCTCCGAGAAGGCATGCTCGGGGCGATGGCAAGTGGCGCAGGCGACGGTGTTATCCGCCGAGAGACGAGTGTCGTAGAAGAGCCATCGCCCCAGACGCACACGTTCGGGGGTCGGCGGCTCGGGAAGCGAGGCAAGATCAATCTCGGCGCCAAGCGGCGCCTCGGGCACTGCCACGATCGGGTTGTCCGCTTCCCACGGTGGCGGCGCCGACGCCGACGACGAGCAGCCAGCAGCACTCAACGCCACAAGCCCGACAACAACACACTTCAGGACTCTGATCACCCTTGTTCCTACCTGCTGAGAAAGTTCTGTAGTGAACTTCCCAATTGTACTAGGTGTCAATGCGCGGCCCGGCGATCCTCGTGCCGGTAAACCACAACCTTGAGCGCCACCAGTGCCGCGAGGATCAACCCGATCAGCGGCACCGCCATCCCAGTCAGAGGCGTCAGCAGCACGAGCACCGCCGCCGCCGGGCCGGACATTCGCGTCCTCCGGTACTCGGGCCGGTCATGGAGCAACCAGAGACAGATCAGATACAGCGCGACCGGGATCGCGACAGCGAAGCTGGCGCCAAGGGGCCCGACCTTGGCGTGGTGTGTGGCCGCGTCGACTGCAGCGGCGAGCCCGGCCCCGACCGCCGCTGCGGATGCAAAGACGAAATAGTGGCCGTAGCCCCAGACAATCGCCTTGCGAAGACTGGTCAACAGGTCGTGAACCGGCCGGTAAAAATACAGCCACCACATCGAGAACACAGTCAGAAGACCGCCCAGAATGAGAGGCGCAAGATTCGAGAGTGCCTCACCCGAGGCAAGCGCGGACTGAATCGCCGTCGTTGCAGCCAGGATCGATTCGCCCAGAACGATCATCGTCAAGAGGCCATATCGTTCGGTAATGTGATGCGGGTGCCACGTCGTCGGCGAGGCACTCTCGGCCCACACCGGCAGGGCGAGTTCCAGCGCGACGAGAATCAGGAACGCGGGCCAGAAGTACTGCGGAACCAGCAGGACTCCTATCCATGCAATCTGCAGGACCACGAGGCCTGCGGCATAACGATGCGCGGTCGTTCGACGCTCGGGGTCCGAAGCGGCGGCCCTGAGCCACTGCGCCACGAGTGCCAGTCGCATGACGACGTATCCGCCAATGGCTGCGATGTTCACCATCCGCTGCTCGAACATCGCCGGAATACCCGCCGCCAGGAGCAACGCCCCGCTGATCTGCACGAACACCAGCAATCGATACGGCGCGTCGTCGCAGTCGTACGCCGAGGCGAACCAGGTGAAGGCCATCCACGCCCACCAGAGAGCAAAGAAGACCACCAGGTAGCCCATCAGGCCCTCGAGGGGATGCAACTCTGCGACGGCGTGATGCAGGCCATTGGCAGCCTGGGCGATGGCGACGACAAAGACGAGATCGAAGAACAGCTCGAGCGGTGTCGCCACTCGATGCGATTCGTGTGGCGATCGCGCCGGCATCTGCGTCCACCATCGACCTCGGACAAGGCCTGGAGAAACTGTCTGTGGATCGAGCATGTGGTCGGATTCTACCTTCACCCTTGACCCTTCCCCGGGGGCCGGGATCAGACTGAAGCGGATGGCCAAATCGTACCGAGTGCACCAGTTCGCGCAGCTTGCCGGCGTCACGGTGAAGGCCCTCAGGCACTACGACCGTCTCGGGCTGCTTCGGCCGGCCAGGAGCGACGCCGGGTATCGGCTCTACCAGCAGGCCGATCTCGCGCGACTGCAACAGATCATCGCGCTCAAGTCGATCGGTCTCCCGCTCGCGCACATTCGCCAGCTGATTGATCGCGTTCCGCTGCCCCTCATCGCCACGTTCAGGCAACAGAGAGAGATCCTCGAGGAGAAACGGCGATCGCTCGACCGGGTCATTCAAGCCCTGGTGGCCGCCGAAGCCGCCCTCGAGAGTGGGACGTCTTCGGGTACCGCCGCACTACAAGAGGTAATCCGGGCAATGGAGATCGATGACGTGGACGTGATGCGGAAGTACTACTCAGACGAGGCGTGGGATGAGTGGAAACATCACTACGAGGATTGGCCGCCCGAGGAATGGCGCGCGCTGTACCGCGACATCATTGCCGCCATCGATTCGGAGCCGTCTGGTCGCATCGCCCAGGCCCTGGCGGATCGATGGCTCCAGATCGTCCATGGCGCCAGCCCGCAAGCCGCCGTGCGGACCGGCCTGGTGAAGGCGTGGGCGGACCGCGAGCACTGGCCGCTCTCAATGAAACGACGCATTGCCGAGCACGACATCGAGCGCGCGACGCGGTTCATCGCTGAAGCGCTGTGGGAGCGGTGGGAGGCAGAGCGGCTCGAACGCGAACGCGCCGGTGCGCCGGCGCCGCCCCGGGTCAGCCAGTCACGACGGGACCTGTTCAGGGACTGCACGATGATCCTTGATGCTGACCCCTCGAGCCGGGACGCTCAGGCGATCGTTGCCCGCTGGCGGGCGCTTCTCGAAGCCGAAACTGGCGGCGACGAAGAAATCAAGCGCGACATGAGCGAGGCATTTTCACGGCGCCGGCAATGGCCGGCCGGAATGCGACGCTACATGGCCTCCCTGTATGAGCTGGACGTCGAAACGTGGCAGCGAGTGACCGACTTCATCGAGCACGCGGCTACAATCGACCGGGATCATGCGACTGGAGACGGACCGGCGGCAAGAATGGCGTGAGTACGCCGTAGTTGCGCTTGCGTTCGTCCTGACTCGCCTGCTCCTCTACCTGGTCGGCTTGCGGTTCAATTTCAGTCTCGACTGGATGTGGCTGAGCGATCCTTCAGACCTCCAGAATCGACTGCTGCAAACGATCTACTACTTCCACGCCTTCCCGCCCGGGATGGATCTGCTGTCCGGCATCCTCCTGAAACTCGGCGGCGTGCATGCGGCAGCGCTCGCGCAGATCACATTCTGGTTGTGCGGACTGGTGCTCGTGTCCTCGTTGTACTACCTGGCGCGCGCCACCGGGCTATCGGCGCCGGTGTCATTCATGGTGTCGTTCGCATTCTCGCTCTTGCCACAGGCCATCTACTTCGAGCACCTGTATCTCTACGAAGAGCCGGTCGCGGCACTCCTCTGTCTTTCAGTTGCGCTCTTCCATGCCGCACTCCACCGGCACTCGTGGCGGCTCTGGTTTGCCTTCTTTGGTGTGTGCGCGGTCATCGGTGTCACACGCAGCACGTTCCACCTCGTGTGGTTTGTGGTGATGCTCGGCGCCGTCCTGTGGTTCAACCGACCAACCGCAGCACGGCGCATCCTCGCGGCTGCAATCGCACCGGCGGCCCTGCTGCTGGCGCTGTACATCAAGAACCTGATCGTGTTCGGGACCTTCAGTGCCTTCACGTATGGGCCATCGAGCTACGCGCACGTCACGGTCTCCAACCTGCCGGCGGAAGTCAGAGCCGAGTGGGCACGTGCGCACAAGCTCTCTCCGTTTGCGACGCTCAGCCCCTATGCCGGGCCTCGCGAGTACCTGCGTGTCTACTCGGGGGCACCACCACGCGACTGGCCATCGCAGATGACCGAGCTCGATCGGCCGACCGTGCATGCGCCGAACTTCAACCACTGGGTGATCCTGGAGGCTAATCGCGGGCGGAACTCCGACGCCTGGTACTACCTGAGCTCGCAGCCGCTCGAGTACGCGGCACGGGCGCTCCAGGGATTGAGAGACCTCTTCACGCCCTCAACCGAGTGGCATCCCTACACCGGAACCGAGCGTTCCCCGCATTACCAGCATCGGAGCATCCTCGGCGGCTACGAGGCGATGGCCAATCGTCTCGTGCATGGCTTTCCTGTTGGCCCGGTTGGCCTCTACGTGTTTTTGCCGATCGTGATGATCTGGACCGCCCGCCGTGCGTGGCAACTCTCACGAACGAACGACCGGAACGCACACGCCTGCGCTGCGATGCTCTGGCTGTGCCTGTTCAACGTGACCTATGTCGTGGGGATCAGCAGCGCGGTCACCTTCTTCGAATCCTCTCGCTACCGATATCAGGCTGAATCGTTGATCTGGGTAATGACAGCCTTGTGCGTCGCCACTCTGGCCTCGTCGGCAGCGGAAAGGCTCAATC
>JALDXQ010000024.1:0-54933 GCA_032156805.1 Acidobacteriota bacterium | reverse complement strand
GCGCGGTGAGCCGCCGATCGGCCGACGGCGGCTCGCTGAACTACAGCTACGGAGATCCAAACGCTCAGAAGTCGAGTTGTGCGCTGATCTTCAACAGTCTGGCATCCAGGATCCGTTGCGGAGTCAGCCACACCGCATAGTTGTTGTTCTGCAACAGCACGGGACTCGCATTCAGGACGTTGTAGAGATCCACGTTCACGGTCGCTCGACGGCTGCCGAACCGGAAGATCTTGGAGGTTCGGAAGTCGAGCTGGTTCGCTCGATCATTGAACTCGCTGACCGGCGTGACCAGATTGACGCTGGCATTTGCCGCGCCGCCGGAAAGGGGACGACCCAGCGAGGGCTGGATGACGGAGTTCGGCGCGTTGTAGATAGCCATGATCGGCCAGCCCGGCATGCTCTGAAAGGTCGCAGCGAGTTGCACGTCAAGGCGCGGGATCAGGTACGTGCCGAGGAACTTGACCTGTGTCTGGAGCCCCTCGGTCACGCGGCAGTACGGGTTGAACTGATTCGTATAGGCGAAGGCAGAGGCCGTCGTATCGGGCAGCCACGAGAATTCCGGGAGGTTGTCACGGATCTCGCAACCGTCGTAGGACGTGCGGCCGGTGCTCACCCCGCCCTGCAGCACGATTCCGTTACGCGGCCGTGCGCTGATCGTGATGTCGACGCCGTTCCAGTGCTCCTGCTGCTTGCCGTAGTCGCTCGAAAACGTGACGTAGTTGTCGACCTGTCCAACCTTCGCCGGCTTGAGGTCGTAGAGCGGCCCAATCACCTGCCCTCCGCCATCGGGCAGACGCCCATCGAGCGGTGCGGTGATGCTGAAGGTGTCGTAGTCCTCTTTGAGCGTGGCGAGGTTGTCGGTCAGCACGAAGTTTCCGAAAATGCGACGGAAGTAGCCGACCTCCAATCCGATGCGCGGCAGCAACTCGTGCTGAACGCTGGCGGAGAACTCCCAGTTGTAGGGCCGCACGTGCCAGCCACGCAGCACGTCCGGATTCCACCTCACTGTCGGTGCCAGCTGCTGGCCGAACCGCAGGTTCGAGGCCCGCCCACACTCGCCGTTCAACTCGAGGTTGAGGAGATCGCAGTCCGGGACGAAATCGCGATCCACGTCGTTCCAAGCCCGGTCCGTGCTGTTCGCGAGACTGCCCGTAGGGCTGCTTCCGGCGGTGGCGGCCGCCGCCAGCACATACCGGCCGGCGCTGACCTTGACCGCTGTCCTTCCGTTGCCGAACAGATCGTACGCAAGGCCCAGCCTTGGCGAGAGGTCCTGCCAGCTTTGCGCATCGGTTTTCGGGAACGTGATGTCCCTGGTCGGCACGAAGTGCCCGGGCCCGAGATGGAGCTCCGGCCAGTAACCGGCGTGATAGTCGTATCGCAGGCCGGCGTTCAGCGTGAAACGGTCGATGGTCCAGCGATCCTGCACGTAGAGAGCAAGCTCCGCCTTCAGAACCGACTCGTTCTCCAGCGGCGTCGCGCGCATCGTAAGCTGATTGGGAACCCCGCCGTTGAACCGGAATTCCATCGCGTGGATGTTGCTCTGGCTCGCGCCGCCAGCGGTTGCCCAGGTGTCGCTGATGCCCGCTTTGATGACATGGCTGCCGGTCACGTACGAAACGGCCCCCTGGTTGGTGAGGATCGTCTGATGCGTGCTGCCGAATACTCCGCTGCTATGGCAGGTCGGTGAGCGGTAGCAGATGCCACTCGCCTGATCGCGCACCGTGATCATGGTTGCGTAAATCGGGTCCTCTGGTGGAAACAGATCGCGGAACGATTCGGCCTTGTATTGAGACCTCGCTTCGAACAACAGTCGATTCGTGATCGGCGCGGTCCAGCTCGCCTGGGTCAGCGACAGGCGCGGGAATCGCCACCGCACCATCGCTTCCGGAGAAACGTTGGGCACGGCATCATCCCAGTCGCGGGTCTGGTTGTCGAAGTAGAAGCTGACCTTGTGTTTCTGTGCAGCCTGCCACGTGAAGCGCGTGTTGATGCTGTTCTGCGTCATCGAGAACACGGACTGCTCCGCGCGATCCGCTTCGTAGAGCCACTTCGACGGGTCGCCGGCGTTCAGGTTGGCGAACGTGCCGGCTACGAAGCTCTGGTTCTCCTGGAATCGTGCCGACGCGTAGAACCACAGCCGATCGCGAAGCACGGGACCGCCACCGCTGGGATTGAAGTCGTAGGCTCGCTTCAGCCGGTTTGGTTCCTGCAGTCCTTGATCGATCACTTCCTGTGTGATGTTCGAGCTCTGCCAGCCCTCGCTGACAGCGGTCGCGAAGAAGGATCCCCTGAACGTGTTCCCTCCCTCGCGCGGGACGACGTTGATGCGCAGCCCGCCGGTCAGGTGCTCGGCCTGCATCGACGAATAGTCAATCGCCACTTCCTGGGCGGCGCCGGTGTCGGGCACGTAATTGGTCCACTGTCCTTCACCAGCGACGTTGCCGATCCGCACGCCGTCAATCATCAGCCGTGTGTCGCTTCGACGCCCGCCGTGCATGGAGATCAGCGTGTTCTGGAGGTTGTTCGTCCCGCCGACGTCCATCGTCGTTCCCCTCGACGCGCCCTGGTTCGTCGAGATACCCGGAATCATGACGGAGTAATTGAGATGGCTCCTCCCGACTGGGATGGACGAGATGAGCTCGTTGGACATCACGCGTTGGGAGTTCGTCGACTGGACGTCGACGATGGGCGCTTCGCCGGTGACCGTGACGGTCTCCTCGAGCGCGCCGACTCGAAGCTCGCCGTTGACTGTCGCGCTGAAAGTGCCCGTCAACTCTATGCCTTCACGCCTGAACGTCGTGAACCCGGGCAGGGTGAACGTGACTGCATATACGCCGGGCCGCAGGTCCGTGATCCGGAACTGCCCGGAGCCGTCGCTGACGACAGACCGGGCCTTCTCGATCAGTGCCGGACTGCTTGCTTCGATCGTGACGCCCGGCAGCAGAGCGCCGGAAGAGTCGCGGACGACCCCTGAGATCGAGGCCTGCGCGAATGCCAGTACGGGAACGAGCACCGTTGGAAGAGCGGAGAGGATCGCCAAACGCCAACGCATTGGGGCCTCCTTTGAACGGGCTTCTTGTCCGGAGTTCGTTAGTGTCCTGCCTTCGAGGAAACGCAGCCGCTGCCCAATTCCTCGGAGCCGAGGGGCGTCTTGCGGCTGCCAGATGATGCGCGCGCGGCGGTTGGGCGGGTATCCCCAGATCAGGTGATGCGATATTCCCAAGTTTGGGGATAGCAGCGGGCAGGCAAGGGGGGTACACCTGCGTCGTATCTCGGGGAAAGGATCAGCGATGCTGCGAATGAGTGCTGTCCTCGTCGTGTCCTTGGTGCCAGTTCTGCTTGTCGCGTGCGCCGGAGAGAATCGTCAGGCCGAGTCGGCCACTTCGAGTGGCGCGGATAGGTGCGCGATGCTCGCCTCGACGTCGCTGCCATTAACCACGATCGTCTCCGCACAGCTGGTGCCGGCTGGTGCGTTCACACCCCCGGCGCAGGGATCGCAGGCGCCGCAGCCCCTTGAAAATTTACCGGCGTTTTGTCGGGTCGTTGCAACGATGCAGCCCGTTCCCGACCAGGTGACGATGGAAGTGTGGCTGCCGGTCCAGGCATGGGGCGGTGATTTCCAGCCGGCAGGCAGCTCGTTCTGGGGCGGTTCCATTCCGTACGCGAGAATGGCTCAGGTGCTTCGGTTCGGCGCGGCAACTGCCGGCACGAACCTTGGCATCAGCGGTGCGACGGGCGCCAGCTTCGCCATCGAGCATCCCGAAAAGCTGGCGTACCTTGCTGACGTTCCCTACCACGCCACGATCGAACGTGCGAAGGCGCTCATTCGTGAGTACTACGGCCGGGGACCCGCGATCACCTACATGGACGAATGTGGCGGAGGTGGATCGCGCGACGCGCTCGCGATGGTGCAGCGACACCCGGAGGATCTGGACGCCGCCGCTGCCGTCGGGTTCACCAACTACGGCACCCGCCACGGCATTCACCAGATGTGGGTGTACCAGGCCACACACAAGACTCCAGCCAGTTACATTCCGCCGGCCAAGTATCCGTTGATCCACCGGGGGGCACTCAACGCCTGCGATGCGAAGGATGGTGTCACCGACGGTGTCATCGAGGACCCGCCGCGATGCCGGTACGACCCGGAAGTATTGCTGTGCAAAGGCGGTGATGGCGCGGATTGCCTGACGAAGGCACAGGTCGAGGCAGTGCGTGCCATCTACACGACGCCCGTTCATGGGCGCACGAAGGAACCGCTCTACGGCTCGCTGCCTCCCGGCAGCGAGCTCGGTTGGGAGCCGATGGCCGGGCCTGCGCCGTATCCGTACTCCGTGCCGTTTTACCGAAATCTCGTATTCAAGGACCCGAGATGGGATTACAAGACTCATCCCGTCAACTTCGAGTCCCATGTCGATCTGGCGGAGACGCCTCAGAATCTAGCGATCAACGCCACGAATCCGGACATCTCGCGATTCATCGACCGCGGCGGCAAGCTTCTGCTCGTCGGCGGCTGGGCCGAGCACACACTCGCTCCCGGTAACAACGTCGACTACTACGAGAGCATCGTTGGCAAGCTCGGCGCGGACAAGGTTCGCGACTCGGTGCGTCTATTCATGGTGCCCGGCATGGACCACTGCTTCGACGAAGCGTACGAGCACGCCGACACCTATCGTTTCGATAGCGTGGCGTTCCTCAAGGCCTGGAAGTCTTCCGGCCGGGCTCCCGATCGCATCGTCGTCACTCACGCAGCCAAGGGTGAGCAGGAGCGCAAGCGGCTCGTTTGTGCCTACCCGCAGGTTGCCAGCTACAACGGGTCGGGGCCGACAGACGACCCCGCGAACTTTTCGTGCAGAGCGCCTGAGGGAGGCTGACGCGCGTGCCTAAGGGATATGGATGATCCCGCGGCGCAGCGCTTCGGCAAGCGCCGCGGTACGGTCGTGGACGTTGAATTTCAGGAAGATGTTCTTGATATGCGCGCTGGCCGTGTCGCCACTGATCCCGAGCGCCGCAGCAATCTCCTTGTTCCTCTTTCCTGTCGCCAGCAGCTCGAGTACCTGCGACTCGCGAAACGTCAGCGAGGGCTGGCTCGCACGCTGCTCGAGAACGGCAGCAATTTCGGGCGGGATCGCGCGCTGCCCTGAATGAACCTCCCGGATCACTCGAATCAGGTCGTCGGGCAGCGTGTCCTTGAAGAGGTAACCCATGGCCCCGGCGCCGATCGCGCGATAGATGTCCTCGTCCCCGTGGTACATCGTCAGGACCACGACGCGGGCGTTGGGATGTTGCTGACGGATAGTCTGTATCGCCTGGACGCCGTTCATGGTCGGCATTTCCAGATCCATCAAGGTGACGTCAGGTCGAAACTTGAGAAACTGGGTGACCGCCTCCTCGCCATCGGCGGCTTCGGCAACGACGGTCATATCAGGCTGGACGCCGACGATGCGCGCGATCCCTTCGCGCATGAGGCGGTGATCGTCGACGCACAGGACTCGAATCTGGTTGGCCATTGCAGCTCACTCCGCAGCCAGCGGAACTGCGGCCTCGATGGTTGTGCCCACGCCGGGGCTGCTGATGAGCGCGAGTTTGCCTCGAAGACGGGCTGCGCGTTCTCGCATCGTCAGAAGCCCGAGGTGCTCGCCGGCTGCTGGCGCCGGGTCGCGCTCCTCGGGGATGAACCCGCATCCGTTGTCGGCGATGGTGAGCCTCACGCTGTCTTTCTCGAAGCCCAGCGTGATGACGATCTGGGTCGCCCGCCCATGCTTGACGGCGTTGGCAACCGCTTCCTGCGCAATCCTGAGGAGCTGCAGGTCAGCATCCCCCGAACAGGGCCGCGGACGGCCGGTAACGACGAACTCGGTGCGAATGCCTCGCGAGTTCGTCTTGTCCGCCAGCTCTCGCAACACGTCGACGAGCGCCCGCGGCTTCATCGAGTGGTGACGCAGTTCGAGAATCGATTCGCGCGCCTCACGGAGGCAATGCCCCACTTGCCGGCGAAGCCTCCGGAGGCCGTCGCGGGCAGGATCCTGCGATGGCTCGAGCTGAGTGGCGATGGTTTCAAGCTCGACGCCGATCGCGGCCAGGCTCTGGAGCAGCGTGTCGTGGATCTCTCGGCTCACCCGAGCGCGCTCAGCAAACACCAGCGCGTACTGATTGCGGACCGCGCGGAGCCTGAACCACCACGCGGCGCCGACGACGAGCATGACGCCAAGCACCGACGCCGCGCCGAAACCGCGTGTCCGATAGAGCGGTGGCGCAACCGAAAACTCCCAGCGCGCAGCGTCGGTCCACTCGCCGTTCGCTGTCGTGCCTACTCTGAAGCGATAGTCGCCGGACGGGACGTTGGAATAGGTCGCTTGGCGCACATTGCCAGCGTAGACCCACTCGTCATCGAGACCTTCGAGCATGTACCTGAAGCGCAGCTTCGACGACGATGACAGGCTGATGGTTCCGAACTCGATCCGGAGTGTCGAGGTCCCGGAGGGGAGCGAGAGACCCTGGTCCGGCGAGAGACGTTGCCCGTCGGCAACGATGCCTTCGAGCTGGGGAGGCGGTGGTCTCTTCGAGGGCAACAGGTTTCGAGGGTCGATGACCGTCATCCCCAGGCCGGTCGCGACCCAGAGTCGTCCGTCGCCGCCACGGACGCCGCCCACACCGGCCTGCCACGTCTGCGAGCCGAGCTGCATCCCGTCCGACTCGTCGTAGAGCGAGTATTCGAGCTGATACGAGGGATTGGCTGCGATCTTGTCGACCTCGCTCGAATCGAAACGGATGACCGCCGCTCCAGAGTTCACGCCGACCCAGATGCGGCCCTCGAGGTCCTCGACCAGAACGGGGACCAGGTCCTTGAGCGGCGCGTTCTCTTGTGTGATCGAGGTGACACGTCCGTTCTGGATCCGGCTGACACCGGCAGTCGAGCCTATCCAGATTGCGCCCTTCGCGTCCTCGAGGATGGCGAGAACTGCCCCTGGTGCGAGGCCCTCCTTCGTTCCGAAGTTTCGAAACACGCCCTTCTCGTGGACCGTCACGCCCCCCGACCACATTCCAAACCACACGCGGCCCAGCCTGTCGGTGTACATCGCATTACACGATCGATCGGGAACGTTGATCCCGTCTTCGAAGCTGGACACGACGTTGCCGTCCCAGGCCATCACTCCCTTGATCGACGTGCACAACCAGAGCCTGTCGTCGAAATCCGTCGAGAGCGCCATCACGCGGCTCGCTCGAATCACCTCCGGAACCGCCACCGAGACGAATTTCTCGTCCACGAATTTGTTGATCTCCCGAGAG
Source organism: Acidobacteriota bacterium (assembly GCA_032156805.1). Classification (GTDB taxonomy): domain Bacteria; phylum Acidobacteriota; class Vicinamibacteria; order Vicinamibacterales; family UBA2999; genus Gp6-AA40. The sequence continues at coordinate 47,646 of JALDXQ010000024.1, read as the reverse complement.
CCGGCGATCCAGAGCGTCCCTCGACGATCGTTGTGGAGTGCCATCGTTTGCGATTTGCCGTAGGCGGTTCGACCGGTGCTCGAGAAGCGATTGAGCGCGTGGCCCGTGGCAATCCATACGCTGCCGTCGCTTCCGACCGTGGCTGTTCGAACGCCCTCGTTGGTCAATCCCTCGAGTTCGGTCACGTTGCTGAACGAGCTCTCCGACAGCCGGATGAGCCCACCGCGCATACCGACCCAGATGTTCCCTTCGCGATCCTCATAGAGCGCTCGGGGTGAGCCGGCCAGGCGGTGTTCGTACTCGTAGCGTTCGATGATCGCGCCCGCATCGAGCGGATGCCGAACGCGCATCAGCCCACCACCGAACGCCCCGGTCCCGCATCAGGCGCCATGCGCCGGAAGGCAGACGAACCTTTTTTTCGTGCTGCGGTGCCGATTCCGCGGTGAGCTGCCTGAGTACTTCGCGGGAGTCTGTAATCCAGATGGCACCGGACTCGTCTTCCGCCAGGCTCTGAACGTTGGTGAGCGTCATGTCTGCCAGCTCGAACGCGCCATCCTTCCATTGATAGACGCCCGAGGCGGTTCCGGCCCACACTCGTCCGGCGCGATCCTCGTAGAGGCTGAATGCCTCCGCGCCGCTGTATCCCTCGGCCTTTCCAAGCAGCAGCCAGTGGCCGTCGATGTATCTGAACAGTCCGCGCCGCGCCGCGACCCAGATCGCGCCCTGGCGATCCTGAATCATGGCCGTGACGCTAGTCGGCCCACTGTGGGCGGGAGAATGGCGTTCGATCCGTCCACGATGAATGCGGGCGACTCCGCCGCCACCACCAAGTCCTACCCAGATGCTGCCGTCATGCGACCCGACGATCGCATGAACAGGCCCGTTGGGAAGCGGGGATTCGGAGTCGGCGGGTTGGAAGGGCGTGAAGCGGTCTCCGTCGAAGCGAAGCAGACCGGTCGGAGTTCCTAACCACAAGTACCCCTCGGCATCCTGCGCGATCGAGAACACATCGCCTGGCACCCCTTTTTCGGCCCACACCGCCATCGTGTAATTCGGGCCGCGAGGACCGTGGCCGGGGATCGGAACCTCGCCCGCATGAGCGGCGGGAGGGGCGAGGCACACGAGGACCCTGAGGACAACGATCGCAATCGCGGACCCGGGGTTCAGGACGGAGCCGTGGCCGGCGAAAAACTCGCGCAACATCATGGGGCGCGACGACGGGTTGACATTATTGCGACTCGGCCGTCTCGACAGCAAGCTACCCGTTTAGGGGAGCGCAGAGCTAACGCTGGTCGAGCGGCCCAAACGGGTCGCGAACGTGCGGATCGCGACGCGCGCTCATGCCCGCGTCCACCCGTCCCGAGAAGGGGGCTCCAAGAGCCAAATCCCCGAGCGCTGGAAAATGACGCGGTCTTCGGTAGGTCACAAGCATCGTCACAACCAGCAGCCTGGCAGCGGGGGAACTGTAGTCCAGATGTAGTCCGCCAAGGCCGTTCGCGTTACGCCGATGTTACCGATGGGCAGTGGCGAACAAGTGGCTGGATCGTATGGATGAAGAAGACCCTGCACATCGACGAGCACCTGCTGCGCGAGGCCAGGACGGCGTCCGGCGCGAAGACGGACACCGATGCGGTTCGCCTTGGGCTCGAGGCGCTTGTTCGGCACGCGGCCTACCAACGTTTGACTGCGCTGCGGGGCTCCGAGCCACGCGCGCGTGATGTGCCACGCCGTCGCGAACGGACCACCTCGTCTCCGCACTCAGTGGCGTGACCGTCCTCGTCGACACCTCCGTCTGGATTCGATTCTTGGCGAATCGAGCACCATACGCCGCTGAACTCGAGGAAGCGATCGGGATTATGGCGCTGCTCGGCACGCGCAGATTTGTCGTCTCTTCGAAACTGATTGTTACCGAGGACCCGTCACTAACCGCCGGTCACGCTGCCAGGTTCAGGCGGAGATGTCGATATATACGGTGTTCAAGCGGTAATAGAGCGTGTCGAGGAACACGCCGGCACGAACACGCTGCAGTAGGGACGCCCCGCTTGTGCTGACGATCTGTGTTCCGCAGATTCGGCCCTCGGCGCGCTCGATCCATTCGTGCAGACGGTACTGTTCGTCGAGTTCCAGTGCCCCCACCTCGCGGAGAATCAGCGTTCCGGTCTGCGCGATTGGCGGCAGCACCAGCTGACAGCCGCGGAACCAGACGGAGATCGGAGCACGCAGGTTCGGCAGCAGGATCTCGAGGGCCTTCGAGACCCGAGTACTCCCTCCAATCAGAAGCAGATTGGACCGCGAGGTTCTCTTGAAAAGGAGGTCGCCATCTGACTCGCGAACCGGGGGGGCCACCAACCGCAGCCTGCGATCGAGCGGGTGCGCGTTCGGAGCTGCGGCACCCGCCTTGGATGCGTCTTCCATTGATGCCTTTCTGCAGAAGGCCGATGTTCTGGTCTTCTGTGGTCTTGCATAGTTCCGCGAGCCAAGGATATCGGCGACGTCGAAATGTCGCGAATGAGGAATGCGTGTCGTCGATCCGCGTGGCGGAGAGCCTACGACGCACACGGGACCGGCTCCAGCGGGCGCTGCCGGTTTTTCAGATAGGGGAATCCCCGATGCCGGGCACTACCCGGCTTTCTCACTGACGGCCCACTCGATCGCGTGGTACTGAAGTTCGCGGCCGGTGCGAAGGTCCAGCTTCTGTTTGATGTGAGCCTGGTACGACTCGACGGTTTTCACGCTCAAGTGCAGGATTTCAGCAATCTGACGCGTACTCCGGCCTGCGCCAATCAGTCGGAAGACTTCGAGCTCGCGATCGCTCAACGCGGCGAGCGGCGAGCGCGCAGTGGCCGTCGTGGTGTGCGCGTACTGGCGAAGCAGTCTGCTTGCCACGCGATCGGGCACGTACACCTGGCCCGCGAGGATGCACCGGATCGCCATCAATACGCGGTCGGTGGCTTCCTGTTTCATGATGTAGCCGTTGGCTCCGGCGCGCAGTACACGCTCGGCATAGGTCGTCTCGTCGTGCATGGACAGCACCAGAACTGGCAGGTCGGCATTGCATGTCCGAATCTGCTTCAGAAGGTCGAGACCGTCCGGACCACCAAGCGAAATGTCGAGGATCACCAGGTCCGGGCGTAATGACACGATAGCCTGGGTCGCCGACTGCGCGTCCTCGGCCTCACCACACACCTTCAAATCCGGCTCGCGATTGAGCAGCAGCGCCAACCCGTGCCGGACAATGGGATGATCGTCGACGACGAGCACCTGGCGCTTGGCGGGCGGATTGTTCGGGGTTTGAGTCGCGGTCGATCGCAGGTCTTTCATACATGCATCCGAAATGGAAACGAGCATGTGACGATGGTCCCGGCTCCGTCCGGCTCGCGTGTGACCTCGAGTGACCCGCCGATCATGCTGGCGCGGTACCTCATGACGTGCAGGCCCATCCCCGACGTATCGGTCGGCATCCGGGGGATCCCAACGCCGTTGTCTTCGACGGCGAGTCGTCCCGAGTTGCCCTGGGCCGAGAGCGCAACGATGATGTGAGTCGCACGACCGTGTTTGATGGCGTTGCTCACAGCTTCTTGCGCTATGTGGAATAGATGAGTGCCGACGACGACATCGTCGATCAGGACGGGAAGGACGCACACGAACCGGCACGACACGCCGAAGAAATCCTCGACCTCCGCCGCCAGACGCTGCAGCGACGCCATCAGACCATCGGGACCCGACACGACCGGAACGAGACCTCGCGACAGCTCGCGCGTCTTTTCGATCGCCTCGTTCACCAGCGTCACGATTTTGCCGGCCTCGACGGCTTCGGGCAGTTGCTGTGCCTCGAGTTGCTGCTGGAGAGCTTTGCTCATGAACGCCGTGCCAGTGAGATGCTGGCCCAGATTGTCGTGCAGGTCCAGGCCGATCCGCCGCTGCTCGCGTGCGCTGATCTCGAGGAGGGCCCCTTCGAGACGTTGGTTGGAGAGATGCAGACGGTCGACTTCGGCTATGTGGCGCTGCGCATCCCCCATGCGGCCCAGCCACGAGCGCATCGCGACCTGAAAGATCACCAGCAGCGGCAGCACCACGGCCAGCGCGAAGACACTCAGGGAGCGAACAGTCGCCACGACGAAGAACGACGCCGAGGCCGCAGCAAAGTGGTACAGCGAAATGCTGGCGAAGTGCCGCCGCCAGAGTTGGAAGACCGGCTGAGCGCGCTCCAGGGCGACGGCAATCGCGGTGAAACCCGAGTTGATCAGGAAATAGGTCGCCGTCATCACGACCAGCGGGAGCACGATGGCTTCGGAGGAAACAGTGCTCTGATGTGACAGCGGTGGCGTTCGGGCCATCGCGAAGAACGCCTGCGAGCCCACCCACAGTGCCAGCGCAGGGTTCGCCGTATTGAACACCAGGCGCTCGACTCGGTGGCCACTCCGCCACGAGATGAGGAAGCTGTCGATCGCGATCGCGACCGTGGCGGGAGCAGGACCGAACAGCAATGCTGACGTGAAGAAGAACGTGTCCGACACCGACACTTGCACTGGCACGCCCGGCACCCTGAGCGCAAAGGCGCCAGCGATTGTCGCCAACACGCCGAGCGTCGTCCATTGAAGCGGCTGCGGAGTGTAGGGGAGCCGTGCCAATGAGTGGCCCACGGCCAGAAAGCCTGCGATAACGACCAGGGCCACGAACAGGTGCAGCGGTTGCATGGCGCCAGGCATACCGGGGAGCCACGAGAGCCGTCGCGCATCAGTGGATATCGGTATCGCCATTGACCGCCCTCAACGTCCGTCGCCCCAGATGATTTGGTACCCGTCGGTCGAGCCGTCATCGCCCCAGATGATCTGCTGGTCTGTCGAATCGAAGATTTCATCGCCCCAGATGATCTGCTGCGGGCCGGTGGCATCGAAGATTTCATCTCCCCAGATGATCTGATTGCCCGGCATGGCGGCTACCTCGCCATCCAAGCCGAGTAGCGTCAGCTGACCGTGCGGCATCTGCGAGGGGTCGGCCCAGACGAGCACCAGGTCGACGAGGCTCAGGATCCTGATGCCCGTCTGTTGATACATCCTGTCGATCAAGGTGCCCGCATCGGTGAACATTTCACCGCCCGCCGGTGCGGGCACTCCGGACACGATGGTCGAAGGGAGGTGCGGCGACAGGCCATCGCGTGCCATGCGGCGGGAGGCCCACACATTCACGCTGCCGGCGCCGCTGGCGACCAGGCCTTCGCGAAGCATGGGAGAGGCGCCCGCCTGCACGACCATCTTGACGTGACGCGGCGTCAGTCCCGGCGCGGCCTCGAGGATCAGAGCAGCTGCGCCGCTGACCATGCCAGCTGCCATGCTGGTCCCACTCATCCGACGGTAGGCGTTCGATCCGTTTCCGGCGACGCGTTCGCTCGGATAGCTGTTGGCGAGAAACGAACCCGCCGCCTCGAGCGACACGATCTTGTTGCCAGGCGCGACCACGTCCGGCTTCGTCGCAAACTCGTACTTCGTCGGTCCCCGCGAGCTGTAGGTCGTGACGGTATCGTCAGTGCGTGCGACGGTATCCCGCATGTTCGTCGCGCCGGCTGTTACCGCGTGCGGTGAGTTGCCGGGCGACGTGATGCTCCCGAGCACCTGGCGTCCCTCGGCGTCCTTTCCCAGATTGCCGGCCGAGGCCACGACAAGGATTCCCGACGCCACGGCGCGTACCACTGCGGCATTCAGTGGATCGGTCAGCGATGGCTCGGTCACAGGATGACCCAGGGACAGATTGACAATGCGAATGCCGTAGTGCGCTTTGTGCGCGATGATCCAGTCGAGGCCCGCGATCACGTCGCTCGTACGCCCCGAGCCTTCGCGCCCGAGCACCTTGACGCTGATGAGATGAGCGCCCGGGGCGAGGCCACCCTGATAGCGATCAGTCACGGCCGCCGCCGCTTGTCCCTGCCCCGCCACGATTCCCGCGATGTGCGTGCCGTGGCCAAATCGATCCAGGGTTGTCGGATCACCCGGGACGAAGCTGACGGCGGCAACGACCTTGTTTGCGAGCGCAGAATGCGTCGCGATGCCGGAATCGACGATGGCGACGCCAACGCCACGACCAGTGACGCCGTGATACTCCTGCAGCCCCAGAACGCGCTGGCTGCCCGCGCGCGTCTGATCGGCCGCGAGCGAGCGATCGGCGACCGACATCGCGGCAATGACTGGGAGATCGCCCGAGATGCCAAGGATGCCTGGCTCTTCCCGCAGGCGCCGAACGCTCTGTGCGTTGGCAAGGAGCACGACGAATTGATCGAGACGCCGGAGCACGGGAAGCCCGAGCCGCGCCGCGGCGGCTTCGACATCCGCTCGTGCACCTCGAACAATGACAGGCACGGCCAGTGTCGAGCTGCTGTCCAGCAGAGTTAAGAGGTCAGCCGACAGCGTCGCAAGGCGCGGAAGCTGAGCAGCGTTGAAGGCCGCAGGATTGCCGATCAGGAGAACGAGCGCAGCCACCACGATCGCGAGGCGCATCCGACGAGTCATCCTGCACCCCCGGCGCCCGGCTCGAAGCAAGAACAACTCCAACGGCCGGGCCGCGTGGGGAAAAGTTCGAGCTGCTCGTGATTCGGGATGTTTTGTACAGATTCAAGATTGCGCGCGCGGACTTACCGAATCGGAGGCCGACATCGACTAACGAACTGAGAACGGACCTGGTGGCAGAGCCCAGGAATCAGGGACGTGGCTACGCGCACCCGAAACCGCAACACGTATTCGTAACGCAGTCCAACTACCTGGCATCGCGCATTCGGAACAGTAGATACTGATAGTCCGTCATGGTCGTGGTGATGATGGGGGTCTCCGGAGTGGGGAAGACGGCTGTTGGGCGGGCGCTTGCTGCAACACTTGGGTGGGAGTTCCACGACGCGGACGCGCTGCACGCACCCGAGGCGATATCCCGGATGGCACGCGGTGAGCCGCTCACTGACGCGCAGCGACAACCGTGGCTGGCGCGAGTCCGCGCAACGATCGCCGACGCGTTGACCGATGGACGCGACATCGTCGTGGCCTGCTCGGCGCTTCGCGAGAGCTACCGAGAGGTGCTCGGGGCGAACGACTCTCGCGTGCGCTTTGTATTCCTGGATGCGGACCCCGCCCTTATTCGCGACCGGCTGGCGACCCGCGTTGGCCACTTCTCGGGAACGGCCCTGCTGGCCAGCCAGCTTGCCACCCTTCAACCACCAATCGGCGTCCTCACGCTCGACGCCGCCCGACCAGTCGATCAGCTTGTCGCCGCTATACGTTCGAGGCTTTTGGTCAGCCCAAATCGCGAACCGTAATGTTCCGGAAGCGGATGCGGCCGCCACGAAGCCAGCGTGAACCACCGTGCACCTGCAGGCCGATCGCGCCGTTCACGGCTCCGCCGGCGGCGTGGTTGGCCGTATCGGTCCAGTCCGTGATCTTGGTGCCGTTGATCCAGACCGTAATGTGCGGAACATTTCCTTCGATGCGTGCGCGCAGGTGATTCCATTCGCCGGGGCGCCACGCTTTCCCCCAGTCGAGATTCAGCGTTGCATCGAGTTCCTGCAGCCGCTCCCCGTACACGCCCCCGACGTTGCCGCCTTCCAGGTAGTCGATCATGACCTGATATGCGGCGCCATCCTCGCTCGAACGGAGGAGGAGTCCGCTGTCGGAGCCGAAGTCGGGCCACACCTCGAGCGCGACCTCAACGTCGCGGTACCTGTGGTCCGTCAATAGGACACCGCCCATACCTTCAGGCTCTTGGCTGCCGACGAGTGCTCCGTTCTCCACCCGCCATGCGCGCGTCTGGCCGTGATGGTTCGTCGCGCTCACGTGCCATCCGGTGAGATCGCGTCCGTTGAAGATCGGCTCCGTGTCTGGGCGCGCGCAGTCGGCCTGTGCCAAGGCAAGCGCCGAGAGCATCACCACCAGGGGGCCGCTAGTCCCCTTGCGCCCGGCCCGCTCAGAACATGATGTGGCTAGCACAAAGGTTAGCGTTGCGTCCCACGCCCTTTCGATTCGACCGTGCATTGCGCGGTTCTCTATTCCTGCAATGTCGGATCCACGCCAGCCCACCTTGAATTCCTAAGTTCGTCGCGGAGGCCGGATGGCCAGCTCAGGCCTTAAGCCCCGACCGTAGCGCGGCGTGTCCATTGCATTCACGGCAGGGGCGGCTGCAACCGCCTGGACGGAGAAGGATGCGATGACGACCAACTTCACCCGAACCGCGATGGGAATCGCGACCATCATCATGAGTTATCACCTGGCCATCCCGCTGGCAGCGGGTCAAGCCCGTCGGACTGATTCGCGCCTGTTCATCAGCGAGATGACGATTGTTGGATTGACGGAGGTGCGACTGGGGCAGATGGCAGCTGAACGGGCCGAGCGAGCCAACGTCAAGGCCTTCGGTCAGATGATGGTCAAGGATCACGCGGCGGCCAACGCCGAGCTTTCTCGCATCGCAGGCGAGGTAAAGATCGTGCCGCCGACCGAGATCGACAAGAGGCACGCGGAGCTCGTGGCGCGCCTGTCAAAGCTCGAGGGAGCGGATTTCGACGTCGCGTATATCGAGGCGATGGTCGAAGGTCATCAGGCTGTCGCGGCTCAATTGCGCGAATGGACGATGGCGAGCCGGCCGGTTGGGCCTCCCCCTGCCGGCGATCCGAAAGCCGCTGACATCGCGCGCGGCGGACCGAACGAAGAGAAGCTGACGCAATGGGCAATGAGAACCCTGCCGACTGTCGAGAAACACCTCGAGCGTGCGCGGGCGCTTCAAAAGGCGAATAGCGTCCAGAACTGACGGAAGAGGGGGACGGAATGGCCAAGTATGGCAGCGGCGCTTCGAAGAGCGTGAAATCGACGATGCGACGACGGAAAAGAGGCACCCTGAAGAGCGGCTCAGGTCGCAAGGTGAAGAGCCGCAAACAGGCAATAGCGATTGGGCTGAACGAAGCGCGAAAGAAGGGTGCAAAGGTTCCCGCGCGCAAGTCCTCGCGCGGACGCAAATCCACCAAAAAGAAGTGAAGCTTGGAGCTATGAGGTCGGTCTGAATCGCCGCAGCAGTCGCCAGCGGCTCGACGCTCATCCTGACTCACCAAGCCCTGGCGTTACCGCAGGTGCAGTCACAACTGGACGGCGTGGCCGACAGAACTGGCTAGCAACAGGAGTACGCCCATGAACAGAAACCAATCGCCAACTTCTCCATCAGACGCGACGATTATGACGGAGAAGCGTCAGGGCATTAGCAATCGAAAGTCGGCAGCCGAAGAGAGCTCTGAGCGCGCTGCACATCCTCCAGCCGATACGAGTGCTCAGGCTGACGGTGCTGGTCAACAAACGACAAGTGACCTGGGCAATCTGCAAATGTCGGCGAAAGCCGGAAGCCGTTCGACGGCGCAGAAGGAGACGGGCTCACGTTATCTCGACAGAGAGGTGCCCGCGTCACGGGAGGTGCCCGGCGCGTTCGGAAAGGAGCGCCAGGCCAGTGAATCGCGCATAGAGCGAATTGCCAAGCGCGCTCACGATATCTACGAGGCCAGAGGGGGCCAGCACGGGAAAGCGATGGAGGACTGGCTCGCCGCCGAACGAGAAATCGACGACGAGATCGCTCGTTCACTTACCAAGTAAGGACGGCGACGAGTTGAAGGATATGCGATCTGTCGGCACCATTCGTACGCCTGACTGACTGGCGTACGATCTGCGATACGCGCATCAACGTCCAGCTCCGGATGGGGTGTCGTGGTCGGATCGGGATTGCCACCATCGGCACAGACCAGCCGATCGATCATGAGCTTGAGCACGCTAGGCCACAATGCAACTGGACTGAACTTCCGGCGAAGGTTATGTTTGCTCGGCCGTTCAATTCACGGAACACGGCAGGGCCTCAGAAGCCCGCCATGACAGGTGTAGGGAGGTCTTATGCGTCAGATCAGTGCGTGGACGCTGCTCGGTGCAGCGATCGGGATAATGGCGCTGCTCGGCGCTGCGGGACGCGTAGAACCCGTTCAGGCTCAGAATCAGGCGCCGCCGCCCGAAGGGTTCCGCATCATCGGCAACATCTATTGGGTGGGCGGCGAGTATGGCTCGTATTTGATCACGACTTCGCAGGGCCACATACTCCACGACACCGGCACCAACGAGATGCACGACGTCATCGTGTCGAACGTCAAGAAGGTGGGGTTCGACGTCAAGGACATCAAAATGATCATATCGAGCCATGCGCATTTTGATCACGTCCAGGGACACGCAGCGATGAAGAAATTGACCGGAGCGCAAGTCATCGCTCTCGGCGGCGATGCCGCGGCGCTTGAAGCCGGTCAGGACAACTCCGCTGGAGGATTTCGCGGCATGGTGGCGGTCCACGTCGATCGCGTCATCAAGGACGGGGATACGATTTCCCTGGGCGGCGTGACCTTGCGCGCCCTCTGGGTGCCGGGGCATACGCAGGGCGCCACCGTGTGGATGACCACCGTCTCCGACGGCGAAAAGAACTATTCGGTCGCATTCCGCGGCGGTGAAACTCCCAACGCGGGCGTTCAACTCATCGGCAATCCCAGGCACCCCAAGGTCATCGAAGATACCAAGATGACGCTCCAAAGGATGAAGGCGCTCCAGCCTCCAGACCTCTTCCTTCACAATCACCGGCAGAACCTCGGCCGTCCGTTGAACCCCGCGCTCCCCGTCAACCCGCTTTGCGTCACGTGCATGGACGCTGAGGCGTTCACGGCGATGGTTGCGAACGCTGAAACGTCATTTGCCGAGAGAGTCCGCGAAGCGGAGGCGCCACAAAAAAAGTAGGTTCGGAAGAACACGAGCCGAGGACCCCATCGGAGGATCGACCCGATGATGTCGATGCGCCCGACGTTGTCGAGCGACTGAACCAGTCGTGATCGCAGCCGTCTTCGAGCACGCGGACTCGGTCATCGAGTCCAGCGACTTAACAAATCACGCTGGGCCCGCTCCGCATCTCAGTGGGGGCCTCGAGACGCATCCTCGAGTGGTCGCAAAGAGCCCGGGCTGAACATCGAGATCCCGGCGTTCGTCGCGGACCTCACGTCTCGCGCCGACGCCGAAGGGCTGGGCAATCAGCGGCTCGCGTCGCCGATCAAGGAGCTGCGCGAACGCGGTGTCGGCCTCCTCTGGGCCGCGGGTCTGCACCGCATGTCGATCGGAAACCAACTCGTTCGACGATACTGTGAGTCGTGCCCGTTTCGTCGCCCGAGGAGCCGTCATGATCACCGATCCGCTTGCCTTTCCGACCCCCGAGTCCGCGGCCGAAGGCCGGCGTTCGACCTGGGTCGAGCTGCGCGCGGCGATCCGCGGCACCAGCGCGGACTACACGAAGATCCCGCTGCGCCGCGCGGTGTTCCTGCTCGCGGTACCGATGGTGCTGGAGCTGGTGCTCGAAGCGACTTTCGCGGTGGTCGACATTTTCTTCGTCGGCAAGCTCGGCTCGTCGGCGATCGCGACGGTCGGCCTCACCGAGACCATGCTGTTCATGCTCTATGCGATCGGCATGGGCCTCGCGATGGCGGTGACTGCGGTGGTCGCGCGACGCGTGGGCGAGGGCGAGGGCGAGACTGCGGCAGTGACCGCGGTGCAAGCGATCTGGATCGCCGTCGTTGCGTCGGTGCCCTTCGCGGTGGTCGGCATCGTGTTCGCGCGGGATCTGCTGCGCCTCATGGGGGCCGATGCCTGGGCGCTCGAGAACGGGTATCCGTACATGCAGTGGGCGCTCGGCGGCAACGTCGTGATCTTGATGCTGTTCACGATCAACGCGATCTTCCGCGGCGCGGGTGACGCAGCCGCGGCGATGCGCGTGCTGTGGGTCGCAAACGCGTTGAACATCGTGCTCGATCCGATTCTGATCTTCGGCTTCGGCCCGGTGCCGGCACTCGGAATCGAGGGTGCGGCGATCGCGACGACGATCGGGCGCGGCGCCGGCGTGCTGATGCAGTTCTGGATCCTATTCCGCGGTGGACAGCACCTCACCGTGTTGCGCGCGCACGTCGTCTGGCACGGCGCAATCCTCTGGAACGTCGTGCGCACGTCGCTCGGCGGCATCGGCCAGATGATCGTCGGTATGACGGCGTGGATCTTCCTGATGCGCATTCTCGCGAGCATCGGCAGCGAGGCGGTGGCCGGCGCCACCATCGCGATCCGGATCATGATGTTCACGATGATGCCGGCGTGGGGCATGTCGAACGCGGCCGCGACGCTCGTCGGCCAGAATCTCGGCGCGCGAGAGGTCGGGCGCGCCGAGGCTTCGGTGTGGCACACCGGCGTCTACAACATGGTCTACCTCGTTGCGGTGTCGGTCCTCTATTTCTCGCTGCCGCGGGAGCTCATGGACATCTTCACGGACGACCCGGCGGTCATAGCGACGGGCGCCGAGTGGCTCCGGATCTTGTCGTACTCGCTGTTCGTCTACGGCTGGTGGATGGTCTCGGTGCAAGCGTTCAACGGGGCGGGCGACACGGCCACGCCGACGTGGATCAACGTCGTATTCTTCTGGCTGATCCAGATCCCGCTGTCATGGCTGCTCGCAATCGGCTTCGAGTGGCAGCGATCGGGAGTGTTCTGGGGCGTGTTCATCTCGGAGACGTCCGTCGGCCTCTTTACGCTGTGGCTGTTCACGCGCGGGAGGTGGAAGACGGCGCAGGTGTGAGCGGCCGCGGCACCGAAACGTTCTCGCACCGGCCAGGCCGGCTGCCCTTCGAGGCCCGCACCCTGCCGCACGGTCCCCCACAACTTGATCACGCTCAGAACGGACGACGGAACGGGCTACATCGTCGATTGGATCAACATGACGCGACTGACGAATGCCGGCATCATGGGCGCTGCAAAACAGGCGGTGGCGTCTGGAGCACGGGTCATGGTGACGGGCATTCGGATCAGGAGCGTGGCCGAGAGACGACAGTTGGCTCCGAAGTTCAAGGGCGATGTGGATCCGAATACCGTCGAGGCACGCTCGATACGGCGCGTGGACGATAGTTTCAGCTGGCCGCCGTCCCCGGGTGCATACACCCTGAACTGTGACGGTAAGTAGTTCGACCGCATTCGCGCTGGATATCCCGTAGTGTCCGGCGGAACCGGAACTACGGGCTCGACTGAGACTGATTCAACGACTAGACTGACCGCGGCTTCCTGAACTCTCGTGAGTTGATGCGGAGGGAGAACAGCAGATGCGGTTCCTGGCATGTGCGATCGGAGCGGTGGTGCTGACGTCCGTCGTGGTCCAGGCGCAGTGGCCGACCCATAGGACCCAGGGCGTACCGCGGACCCGGACTGGCGAAATCGATCTTGCGGCTCCGGCGCCCAAAGCTCCGGACGGCAAGCCCGATCTATCCGGGTTATGGGAGAACCCTTCGACCCCGTCCACGGTCAATTCGAGCATTGCTGGGACCGGTGGTGCCCCACCCATCCCAGGCACGCCGCCTCGCGAGCCCCAAAGCCAACGCGCGTCGCCAGGCGCGGGCGGAGGCCCGGTCCGGCTGTTCTTCGACATTGGCGCCGGCATGCCCGGCGGCCTTCCGTTTCAGCCCTGGGCGTTGGCGCTCAAGAAGCAGCGCATGGCAGACAACATGAAGGACAACCCGGACGCCCACTGTCTGCCGATGGGAAACATGCAGTTCCACACCCATCCGCAGCCGCGCAAAATCATTCAGGCGCCGAAGGTCATCGTCATCCTCTACGAGGGGAATGCCGGCATCCGGCAGATCTTCCTGGACGGGCGACCGCTGCCGAACAACGACCCGCAGCCGTGGTGGTACGGCTACTCGACGGGCAAGTGGGAAGGCAACACGCTCGTGGTCCAGACGAGCGGGTTCCGTGACGGGGGATGGCTCGACGTCGCTGGCAGCCCGCTCACTGCGCAGGCCACGATGACGGAGCGCTTCCGTCGTCCGAATTTCGGCACGCTCGAGATCGAAGTGACCGTGAACGATCCGAAGGCGTACACGCGGCCGTGGACGGTGAACCTCACACAGCGGCTGCTACCCGACGAGGAGCTCATCGAATTCATCTGCGCCGAGAACGAGACCTCGACGAAGCTTTTTGACAAGTAATGCTGGCGCGCTAACGGCATCGATCGAGAATCGGCAGCGTGCGACGGAGGGTATCAGGATGTGGCGTCTGGCGCTCGGCGTGCGTGGACTGGTCGTTTGTGGCGGTTTGCTGCTCGGTGCGGCATCCATCGCGGCGCACCACTCGTTCGACGCGGAGTTCGACCGGAACAAGCCGGTGATCGTCACGGGCGTCGTGACGCGCGTGGACTGGCTGAACCCCCACGCGCACGTATTCGTGGACGTGAAGGAGGAGTCGGGAAAGATCGTGAATTGGGACTTCGAGCTGGCCGGCCCGAACGGCCTGATGCGGCGGGGCTGGCGTCGCGATTCGCTCAAGCCTGGCGAGACGGTGACCGTGGCAGGATATATGGCCAAGAACGCCCCTCACGTTGGCAACGCGTCGGCGATCACCACGAAAGACGGCCGCAAGATGTTCGCAGGGTCATCCATCGGTAACTGACCGCATCGACGCGCCGCCGCGGGTGCGGTTACGAGAAGCCGATCCCGTATTGTCCGGAACACTCGTGCCTGGATGCCTTAGCCCGCCGCCGTAACAAACCGGTAACGTGATCCCCATACCATCTGGCCACGCATCGAAGAGCGTTGGAGGCGCACGGCATGAGGCGACAACGAGTGACGCTGACAGTGATTCTTTACCTATCCACACTCGCGTCATCCGCGTACGCGCACCACAGCCACCCGTTTTTCTACGATGAGTGCAAGAGCATCACGATCGAGGGGCGAGTCGAAAGGGTCGAATTCAAGGACCCGCACACCTGGATCGTTCTCACACTCGACGATGGAACGGCCTACACCGTTGATTGGGCGGGACTGAGCGGACTGACGAGGAACGGCATCATCGGCCCCGCGAAAGACGCGCTGGTCTTCGGAGCGCGCGTCGTCGTCGTGGGCAATCGAATAAGGACACTGGCCCAGATACGGGAGCATTTCCCGGACTTCACAAGCAACGTGAATCCCAATACTGTCGACCCGACCTCGATACGACGTGTGGGTGACAGTTTCGCCTGGGCGATGCCCCCGAGAGCGAACCCTCCGAACTGCGACGGTAAGTAGGGCGCGTCAGAATAGCCTGGCTCCTCAAGAAATACACCGTCGAGAGCGCGCAGTTGCCGACTGGCAACCAGCTGAGCCCCTGCCGCACCCGCATTACCGCTTTGTTACCGCGCGCTTGATTGAAACGTGCGGCTATCGTTGAGAGACTCAGGCTCGCGCCCTCACCATGACGCCACGCCTGCTCGTCCTGCTCGTGTCGCTGACCATCATTCCCGCGGTGGGCATGCTTTGGCTCATGAATCGTGCGATAGCGATCGAGACGACAGCAGGGCAGCAGCAGGTGCTCGAGGCCTATCGCGGCCAGCTGAGGCTGGTGCGATCGCGGCTCGATCCGCTATGGCGAGCCCATGCCGCCCATTTGGGCGAAGGCAATGCCACACCAGAGGAACGGTTTACACAGCTGGTGACACAGGAGCAGGCCGACGGTGTGCTCGTGCTTGGCGACGACGGGATGCTCCTGTACCCAGATCGAACCGCCAGGGATCAGCTGCGCCTGATGGAGCAGCAGCGGGCGCGCGATCGCAATGTCTGGCTGCCCACTCAGGCGGCGCTGCAGCTGTCGATCGACCTCGCGGACGCGGAACGCACCACGCCCCTCGCCGACGTGATCCGCGAAACGTCGCTGCCGGGTATCTGGGCCGTGTCGTCGTCGAATGGCCGTGTCATCGCGCTCTATCGGACCGGACGCCTCGAGGAGATGATGCACGACTTCCTCCACCAAGTTGAGACCGAAGGCATCCGCTTCGTCGCTTTTCCTCCCGATGAACCCGGCGATGCGGAGGCGATCGCCGCGGGACCGTGGCTACCGGGCTGGCAACTGTCGTTCGTGGCCATGGACACCGAGGTTCGCAATGCTGCGCTCGCCAGGCGTCGTGCGATCACGGTGTCTGCCGGCCTGGCCGGCCTGGCGGCGATCGTTTTCATCGGGATTACTGCCGGACAGTCCATCCGCCGTCACTTGCGGGTAGCAGCGCTCAAGACGGACCTCGTTGCCGCCGCGTCTCACGAACTGCGGACGCCCGTGGCGGCCATAAGCCTTCTGGTCGACGGCTTACGCGCCGATCCGCAACTCGAGCCGCGCAAGACCCGCGAGTACCTGGACATGATGGCCAGCGAGGCATCCAGGCTCCAGCGCCTCATTGACAGTTTCCTGGCGTTCGCTCAACTCGAACGAGGCCGCCAGCAGTTCACGTTGGCGCCTGTTCAACCGGCGAAGTTGGTCGAGACGGCCGTCCATTCGATCCGCGATCGGCTACCCGTTGATTGCCGCCTCGATCTCAACATCGCACCCGCACTGCCGATGGTGATCGCGGATGCGGATGCCCTGAGTGCAGCGCTCGTGAACGTGCTCGAGAACGCGCTGAAGTACACCACCGGAGAGAAGCGCATCAGCGTGCGGGCGTCCGCGGATGGCGACCGGTTCGTCCGCTTCGACGTCACCGACAACGGCATCGGTATTCCTGCGGGTGAGCAGCGGCGAATCTTCCAGCGGTTCTATCGCGTCGATCAACGGTTGTCGCGCGAGACCGCCGGCGTCGGCCTTGGCCTCAGCATCGTCGAACTGGTCATGCGAGCGCACGGGGGCTCGGTGGCCGTGCAGAGTGCTCCCGGTGCAGGCAGCACGTTCACACTGCGTGTGCCGTGCGCACGACAGGGGCAGAGGGCATGACCCACGGTCGCGTGCTCCTCATCGAAGACGAGCCTGCACTGGCGCGCGGCCTCTCGGACACCTTGCGCGCGCAAGGGTTCGACGTGACCATCGCGGAGGACGGTGCACAGGGGCTCGACGCCGCGACGAGGGGCGCGGCGGACCTGATTCTGCTGGACGTGATGCTACCGAAAGTGAATGGCTTCGAAATCTGCCAGGCCGTGCGCGCACACGGGCTCGATGTGCCGATCCTGATGCTGACGGCGAAGGGACAGGAAGCCGACGTCGTGCTTGGTCTGAACCTGGGGGCCGACGACTACATCACCAAGCCGTTTCGTGTCACCGAACTCGTCGCGCGCATCCGTGCGTTCTTGCGGCGCCGCGGGCCGGCTCCGAGGCTGGTGGCGTTCGGCGACTGCGAGGTGGATCTCGTGGCACGACGGGCGACGCGCAAGGGTGCGCCCCTCGACTTGACGGCCAAGGAGTTCGCACTGCTCGCGTACTTCGCCTCTCGGCCCGGCTGCGCGTTGTCACGAGATGTCATCCTGAACGCGGTGTGGGGGAACGCGGTGTTTGTAACGCCGCGCAGCATCGACCGCTGCGTCACGACGTTGCGCGCCAAGATCGAGCCGAACCCACACGCGCCTGTCTACATTCAGACCATTCGCGATGTCGGATACCGGTTCGATCCGGCGGGCCGCTCATCCTAGTGCTGTTTGCAGTTCGGTGTAGCACTCAGTCCCTGGTGCTTGGTGCCTGGGCTCCACTCAATTGGTCGCGAAGCAATAGAACAGTCCGGCGCCGCCACTCCGTGTGAATTGCTCCTGCGAACAACCGTGCGTCTCGTGCGACGAGTTCCACGAGGTCGCGGCCGCTCCTCCCCCCATACGATCGTGGTGACCGACCTTGGTAAACGAGTTCCAGTCCGTCGTGCTCGTCGTCCAGTTGTTGCACGTCATGTTGACCGGCATGCGGTCGGGCGAATTGGGAGGCTGGCTTCGCGCCGGTGCCGTGGGGACGGCTGGCGCCAGACGCCCATCGGCTGTGGATCCCGTGATGATGTCGTGCATGTTGGGCTTATCGCTGACGCCGTTGACCATCGCGCCCTTTTCAGTCAGGGAATTCTCTTTGCTCAGCTTGTTGTTGTCGCTATGCAAGTCGGCCACACTTGCCGCGACTTGCAATCCTTTGAAGTTGTACCAAGGCCCGCTTCCGATCCGATCTCGCGCGTGCACCTCTCCGGTACCCTTCTCGCCGGCAGCACTCAGATAAGCGCGCCAGGTCTTGTTGCCCGAACCGGCCGCGGCGGCCAGCTGGCTGCAATGCGCATCGGCGCCCTTCAGGCCGCCAAGATTGCCGCCGTCGCCGGGACCAGCACTGGTGATGAAGAAACTCATGTTCGGCGCCGGCCGCTCCTGCGCAAAGAGGACTCCCATCGACGCCGCTGCCAAAAAGGCGAGCACCGTCAGGGTCTTATATGAACGCATCAGTTTCTCCTTCATTCTCCATCGGTCCTGCTCGTCGATCCGTACTCGGCAAGATACTACATCCGGACCGCGACCGCTTCGTCGCGAAGTCACGCCGTCAGAGGCCATCGTGGACTGATCTCAGTCCGTGACAACGTGGCGTTTCCGATTGGAGCGTGAGGAAATCAGGTCCGACCAGCACGCTGACCTGGCCGCGAGCCCATTTGCGCCTGCTGGCAATCCACCTGTGAACTGAAGCGGTGTGAGGGAACCATCGGAGCGCACGCGAAACGCCCCGATCGTGTTCGTGCCGCCGTTCAGGCTGTACAAGAACCGACCACTGAAGGAGCGATCTCATCGAAAGCCGTCGAGCCGCATGAGGTCAGAGTCGGCGCGCTGAAGACCGGGCGCAACCGAAACCTTCGCGAGCCAAGCAAGCATTATCGGCGGCCGATACTGCTCACTTGATTCCGGCCGCAACGCGAGTCATTGTTGCCGGATGTCTCACGTGTCGCTGGAATCAGCCACTCCCGTCTCCGACGTGTCCATTCGCACCGAATGGCGCGTCGTGCTGATTCTGGCGCTGTGGTTCGTCGCTGTTGCGATGGCGATTGGGGTGTACAGGGAGGTCCCGGTCATCGACGACTGGACCTATGCGTGGAGCGTCGAGCGCCTGCTCAACGATGGCCGGATCGAGGTACTCGATTGGAGCGCGGTGTATCCGCTCAGCCACTCACTGTGGGGCGCCGCCTGGTCGCTGGTCTTCGGCTTCTCATTCGTGACGCTGCGCCTCTCCACGCTGGCCTTGTCCCTGCTCGCGACCTGCGCCCTTTACCTGACGCTCCGTGAACTCGAGGCGCGACCGCGCGTCGCGCTGCTCGGCGCCCTGACCGTCGCCGCGAATCCGGTCGTTCTCCTGTTGTCGTCCTCGTTCATGACCGACGTGCCCTTTGTCGCCTCGACGCTGATGGCCTTGCTCTGTTACACACGGGCCATGCGTCGGGGCAGGATTCATCTGGTCTGGTGGGGGGGAGCCTGGGCGTGCGCGGCGTTTCTCGATCGCCAGATTGCCATTGTGACGCCGCTGGCGGCACTGCCGCTGCTCATGCCCCGTCCCCACAGTGAGCTGAAACGATCGGCCGTGTTGTTGGCTCTGGGGGCGACCTGGGGCGCGATGCTCGTCTGCTCGCTCGCCATGATGTCAATCGTGAGACCGACGGGCGAGATGATGAAGTTGGTTGATCGGCTGGAGTACCTGCTCCTGGTTCCGGTGACCACGTACGTAAGCTACAACCTCTACATCTTTTCGACCATTGCGTTTTATGCGCTGCCGGCATTGCTCGCGATGGCCACTGTCCGCCGTCTGTGGCGCAGGCCAACGCTGTTCGTCGCAACCCTGTCCCTCGCGGCGCTCATGCTCGGATTCACCGGCGAGATCCCGGTCCCGCTCCGGCCTTCAAACACCTGGTCGCTCGTCGAAGTCGGTGGCAGTCGTGGGCTGATCAACGGGCTTCTGCCCCGGTCGGAGGAGACGGCGATCGCGATCGTGTTGCGCGGTGCAGGCCTGCTCGCGTTCGGACTGGCGCTGATGTCGCTGAGATGGCCAGAGGGACACTCGCCGCGTCTGCGCTGGACGGCGTACACGTCGGGGCCGGTCTTTCGTCGGCTGCTGGATGCCGTGAACGCGATCTCGATGACACCGCGCATACCGCTCGTCATCTACCTGATCGCCTACGTGCTCGTCGCCAACGTGCTGTGGATGTACAACGATCGATATCTGATCGTGTTGCTGCCGATCGTCGTCGCCCTGGCGCTCGGCGGGCGCCAGCACGGTGCCGAGGCGCCACGCCTGGCGTGGATCGCGATGGCCGTCTTTGCCACGGTGGCTGTTGTGGGAACGCGGGACGCTCTGCGTTTCAACCAAAGCGTGCGTGACAGTTGGCAGGCGCTCGTGGACAGTGGCGTTCGACCGTCGGACATCGACGCCGGGTACGCGTGGACTGGATGGTGGCTCTACGCACACCCTGAGAACATTTCTGGGGGACTGACCGTCAAGGATGTGCCATGGATCACGTCGAAGCGGCGGCCCACCTACATCCTGGCCAAGAGTCCCATCACTGGCTACGACGTCGTGCGGGAGGTGGCCTGGACCGACGATGCGCCATGGCCAGGGCCCGACCGCCTGCTCATCCTCAAGCGGCAGGCAGCTTCACAGCAATCGTTGTCAAGATGAGCTGCGACACGGCACTGGACGTGCATCGATGAACATGAAGCTCGACGTTGGAACGTCGCGCCCGACTGGACTGACCACGTGCTGTTCACCGAGCCCACGTTCCTGTTCGTCTTCCTGCCAATACTTCTGGCGCTGTATCAACTGCCGGGGGCGCACTACCGCAACTGGCTGCTGCTTGCGGCGAGCATCATTTTTTACACGCGCGGCGCCGGCAGCTTCACCTGGCTCGTCCTCGGGCTGATCGCGTTCAATTACACCGCTGCCCGCGTCATCGATGCGTACCGTGGCACGGTGCTCGGCCGTTGGCTCCTGGCAGGCGCCATAGCGATCGACCTGCTGGTCCTTGCGTTCTTCAAGTACGCCGATTTCGCGGTGGCGAATCTCAACGCCGGGCTGGCTCTGCTCGGCGTTCAGCCATTCGCGCTGCCCGGCATCCTGCTTCCCATCGGGATCTCCTTCTTCACCTTTCACGCCATCTCGTACGTCGTGGACGTCTACAGGCGCGATGCCGCGGCGCAGAAGCAACCGGTCGAGGCCGCCCTGTACCTGCTCGTGTTTCCGCAACTGGTGGCGGGCCCGATCGTCCGCTACCGGCAGATCGCAGAACAGTTGTCCGCGCGGGTCAACTCGCTGGGCGACTTCGCGTACGGGGTGCGGCGGTTCACCATCGGGCTGGCGAAGAAGATGCTGATCGCCAACACGCTTGCGGTGCCGGCCGATCAGATCTTTGCGATGCCCGCCGCGGAACTGACCGCGGTGCACGCCTGGACCGGCGTCGTGTGCTACACGCTGCAGATCTATTTCGACTTCTCGGGCTATTCCGACATGGCGATCGGTCTCGGCCGCATGTTCGGCTTCCGCTTTCCCGAGAACTTCAACTACCCGTACATCGCCGCTTCGATCCAGGACTTCTGGCGCCGCTGGCACATGTCGCTGTCGGCCTGGTTCCGCGATTACGTGTACATCCCTCTCGGTGGCAACCGCACGTCCACGGGCCGGATCTACTTCAGTCTCGTTCTCGTGTTTTTCCTCTGTGGGCTCTGGCACGGCGCCAGTTGGACGTTCGTGGTCTGGGGCCTGTATCACGGGGTCTTTCTCGTGCTCGAACGCGTGGGGCTCGCCACTCGCGTCGGCATGCTGCCGCAACCGCTGCGTCACGCCTACGCGTTGCTCGTGGTGATGGTGGGCTGGGTGATCTTCCGGGCCGACACACTGGCGGGCGCCATGGCGATGCTCGCGGCGATGGCTGGCTTCGGCGGTGCCGCACCCGCCGTTTATGCGCCGGCCTGGTTCTGGAATACCGAGGTGGTGCTCGCTCTTGCCGCGGGCATCGTGGGATCGACGCCCGTGCTCCCGGCGCTTGCGCAGCGCTTGGCTGCTCCCGCCGAGAGCGGGGGAGTGCGCGTGCTGCGCTGGCAGAGTTCGATGGCCGCGATGCTCGGACTGGTGGCCCTGCTCGCGGCTTCGCTGATGCTGTCGGCCTCACGAAGTTACAACCCGTTCATCTATTTCCGGTTCTGACGCGATGATCCGCATGCCCTCGCTCGCCGAACGGATGATCGTCGCCATCTTCCTGGTGGCGCTCTGCCTCCCGATGATCGGGATGGTGCTGAATCTCGATCGCGCTGCGCCGTCGGCCGAGAACCGGACGCTGGCCGAGTGGCCGCAATTGCGGTGGGACGAGGCATCGCTCCGCGCGCTGCCGGGGCAGTTGACACGCTATTTCGAGGACCACTTCGCCTTCCGTCAACGACTGGTGCGGTGGCAGGCGGTTGTCCGGCTGCGCGCGCTACGTGTCTCACCGTCGAAAGCAGTGATCAGGGGGCACGACGGCTGGCTGTTCTACGCTGACGATGGTGCGATCGAGGATTACGCGTCGGCGCCGCCATTGACCGATGCCGAGCTCGAACAGTGGCGCAGCACATTGCAGGACATCAGCGATTGGCTGCGCGTGCAGGGGATCGCCTATGTCTTCGTCATCTCGCCCGACAAGCATGCGATCTATCAGGAATACATGCCGGGCACGATTCGTCGCGCGGCCGTGTCACGGATCGATCAAGTGGTGTCTCATCTGCGTCAGCACTCCACTGTCCGCGTGCTCGATTTGCGGCCGGCGCTCCTTGCGGCCAAGACGGGCGAGCGTATCTACCACCGCACCGACAC
This sequence comes from Acidobacteriota bacterium, assembly GCA_032156805.1. GTDB lineage: Bacteria > Acidobacteriota > Vicinamibacteria > Vicinamibacterales > UBA2999 > Gp6-AA40. The sequence continues at coordinate 25,018 of JALDXQ010000024.1, read as the reverse complement.
GCACTGGAATGATCGTGGCGCATTTGTCGGCTATCAGCACATCGTCGACGCGCTTGCGGAGGACGTCCCCGCACTGCGATCTCCCGCCCGCAGCGCGTTCGAGCCGGCCGTCGTGCGATCGGCGGGACTCGATCTCGCTGCCATGCTGGGCCTCACCGAGGTGCTGGATGAGGATGATCTGGTGCTCGTCCGCAGGCGTCCCGGGTTGGCCCGCATCCTCGAGCCGGCGCATCCAGACCGCCGCCTGATGCACGCGCGCATCGTCACGGAAGCGCCGAACGGCGGGCCGCGCGCCGTCGTCTTCATGGATTCGTTCGGCGTGGGGCTCGTGCCGTTCCTGTCTGAAGACTTCAGCCGCGCGGTCTACTTGTGGCAGACCAACGTGGATCCGCAGGTCGTTCTTCAGGAGCGACCACAGGTGGTGATCCATGAATGGGTCGGCCGGCGCCTGTCGACGCTGCTCCCTTACAACTCGGTACGCGAGGCAAGTGCCCGGCGCTGAATGTCCTGAGAGTGGCCGCCCGGTCCGCGCTTGCCCGTGGCGAGCTGCGCGTAGAGCTCTTCGTAGGCGTCGATCATCTTTTCCACACCGAAGCGCGCGACGGTGCGGGCGCGAACCGCGGCGCGGTCCAGGGCGATGACCCCCGCAAGGCCTTCGACCATCTGATCGAGCGATGAAAACACGCCGCCGGTGATGCCGTCCTCGACGATCTCGCGAACGGCGCCGCGATCGAGCGCCGCAACTGGTGTACCGCACGCCATCGCCTCGGTCAGGACGAGGCCGAACGGCTCGCCCGTCTGCACAGGGTAGAGGAGTGCCCGGGCGCCGCCGAGGAGCGCAACTTTCGCAGCGTGCCCGACCTCACCTGCATAGGTCACGCGTATCCCATCGACGTGCGGCGCCACCGTTGTGCGGTAGTAGTCGTTTTCCGCCGCAGCAAGGATCAGTGGCAGGCCTGTCCTGCGTGCGACCTCGATCGCCTGCAGGACACCTTTGCCCTCGGTGAACCGCCCAAGATACAGGAGGTAGTCGCGTGGCGTAGAGGAGAACGTGAACGTATCCGGGTCCACGCTGTGGTGGATGGTGGCAACGACGTTGAGCCCGGCGAGCAACGATGCCTGAGCGTGCGAGATTGCCACGAACGGCGCTTCAGGATAGTGCGACCAGAGCGCGATCTCGTCGCGGCTCGGAGCGTGATGCACGGTCTGCACGAGCGGCACGGCCGCGAGCCGTGTCAGCGGCAGCGATATCGGCCACGATATCGCCTGATAGTGGATGATGTCGAACTCGGACGCCCGCTCGAGTGCGGCGGAGAGGTTGAGCAGTTCGCAGAGCTCCCACGGCCATGCCGAGGCATCCTCGCCGTAACCCCGCGCGAGGGTGGCGTGAAGGTCGGCCGACGTGCGCGAGGTGCCGGTGGCGAACAAGGTCACGCGATGCCCGCGCGCCACCAGTCCTTCGGTCAGCGACGACGTGAACAGCTCGACCGAGCTCGAACCAGGTGGCGGAATCGAGGTCGCAACCGGACCAACCTGTGCGATGCGCAGCGGGCTAGACGCCTTGACCGCCTCGAATGCTTGCTCTTGCGTCATGTGTTCCCCGGCCAAGGCGTCTCGCCCGCACGCTCGTCGGTCTGAGGCGGGGCTCGCGAGTCATGCGCATGCGATCTCCAGGAATCGAGGCAGCACGGTGCGAGCGTCGAAGTGTTCGCGCGCGATCTCCGAGGCCCGTTTCGAGTGCAGCGTCCAATCCGCGGCGATCCGATCGAGCCCCTCGAGCGCCTCCTCGCAGTTCGAGAATCGCAACAGTCCGTTGCCGGTTGGCAGATGAGCGCTCCAGCCCGTGTCCTGCACGAGGGCCGGGCGCCCCGCGGCGAGGTAGCACTCCGTCCGATCGCTGAACCAGCCGGAACAGTGGCTGACGTAGGCGTGCTTGGCCACACCGAACTCGGCGCGCGACCCCTGGATGAACGCGCGGTAGTCCCACAACGACCTCGACACGTCCATCGCATTCACGGTGTCCCAGCCGTGCTCGCGCAACAGGCGCTGCGGCCCGTTGACCGCCAGCTCGAAGCGGTGCGGCGTGCGCTGCGGGAGGTCGATGAACTTGATGAACTCGCGGTCCTTGTTGCCGTCGACGTCGGTGAAGCTTTCGATCTTCCACGTCATCACCGTCGTGAAGCGATCGCGGGTGGGCGGCGTGTCGCTCTGCCAGAGATCGGTCACGACCGGCTGCCACGTCTTGTGCCACGTGAACCCGCAGGTCGGGATCGTGTTGGCGGGCGTGCCGATGTTGGCGCCGAAGGTGAAGAGGCGATCGAAGCCCTTGAAGAAGTCGACGTACCAGCCTTCGGCTTTGGCGATTGCCAGCTGCGTGAACACCGGATCGGAATCGATGAAGACGCGGCGAGGAATCTTCACGTACTCATCGCGCCAGAACCACGAACCGCCGGACAGGTTCACGAACAGGTCGGCGTCGTCGCAGAAGGCGCGGACCCCCTCACGCGAGACTCCGTGATAGTCGCCATTGAAGTTGACGAACGACCAGCGATCGCCGAGCCCGAACGGTTCGAGAGCGTTGTTGATGTATCGCGTGCCGTAGGCGGGATCCTCGCTCCGGGTATTCTGCTCGGGATCGTAGATGCACTCGCCGGTATCCTCGATGTACAGGACCTCGTGACCGAGGGCGCGCAATCCCAGCAGGTACATCAGCGAGCACCAGGTCACGCCGCCGAACGGATAACGGGCGATGATGCCGGCCACGAGGATCTTCATGGTGTCGGCTCGATTCAGATCGCCGCCTCCAGCACATCGTCCTCGTCCTTGTCGTCGAGGGACCGGCCGATGCTGAGACGCGCGCACATCCGCCGGTACAGCTGGTTCGATGACACCAGCTCTGAATGGGTACCCTGCGCGGCAATGCGGCCCTCGTGAAGGACGAGGATGCGATCGGCGTCTTGTACCGTGGATAGGCGGTGGGCAATGACGAGCGTCGTGCGACCCTGACGCAGCTGACGGAATGCGTCAAAGACGGCCGCTTCGGAGATGGCGTCGAGCGACGATGTCGGCTCGTCGAGGATCAGGATCGGCGCGTCCTTCAGCAGCGCACGGGCGATGCTGAGACGCTGCCGCTCGCCGCCAGACAGGCTGCCACCCGCTTGCGCGAGCGGTGTGTCGTAGCCGTGCGGCAGGCGCATGATGAAATCGTGGGCATGCGCGGCCTGAGCAGACTTCTGCACGTCATCGAGGGTAGCGTCCAGCCGACCGTAGCGCAGGTTCTCGGCGACCGTGCTGCCAAACAACATTGCATCCTGCAGCACAATGGCGATGCGCTGCCGCAACCCGCGCAGCTGGTACTGCGCCACGTCGATACCGTCGATGAGCACTCGGCCGTGCTGGGGTTCGTAGAACCGCGGGACCAGGCTGGCCAGTGTTGACTTTCCCGCGCCGGTCAGGCCGACGAGCGCCACCATCTCGCCTGGCCGCGCGATGAAACTGACATCGTGGAGAACCGGCCGCCCTTCCTCGTAGGCGAAGCTCACGTGCTCGAAGCGGATCTCGCCGGCGATCGCTGACGCGTCGATTGCGTCCGGCCGGTCGAGCGCCTCGGGGACGAGCGCGAGCACTTCCCGCACGCGACGCGCGCTCGCCACCGCGTTCTGCAGCTTTCCGGTCGTGTGCGCAATCGACGAGAGAGGGCCGTACACTGAGGCCAGATAGGCAATCACCACCAGCAGCCCACCAACAGTGAGGTCACCCCGAAGGACGTGCAGCCCGCCGACCGCAAGCACCACGGCCGTGCCACTCAAGGTGATCGCACCGACGACCCACGTGAACACCGACTCCTGCCACGTATAGCGCAGCCGGGCCGACATCGTCTCGCGTCCGACGTCGGCGAACCGCTCGAGCTCGTGCGGCTCACGGGCAAAGCTTTTCACCACCTTGATGCCGGACAGGATCTCGTACACCCGATCGACCAGCCTGGACTCGAGCTCCTTCACCTGCTGTGCGCGGTTCACCATCCGGCTCGAGTAGTAGCGAAGACATGCGTAGAGCAACGGGACCACCGCGAGCGACAGGAGCGCGAGCGGCGCATCGAGGCGAAGGAGAATCAGGAACATCGCGGCCAGCGTCAGCACCGACACGAACAGTGTGAGCAGCCCGCTCATCACCAGGTCGTGCACGCAATAGGCGTCGGCTTCCAGGCGATAGACCGAATCGGCCGTCCGCGTGACCACGTGGTGTCGAAGCCCCAGCGCCTGCAGGTGCGCCAGCAGCCGTGCGCGCAGTGCGTAGACCAGCCGCTGCCCGGTGTCGACCTGCACCTGCACGTTGATCATCGAGAGCGTCTGCGTCAGGACCTGCAGCAGCAGTCCTCCGCACACGACCAGCACGAGGAGCGCGGCGCGGCTGTCGCCTGCCAGCGCGACGCCCATGCGGTCGAGCACACCTGGCAACGGCCGCCCCTCGAGGACGTTGTCCACCACCAGCTTCAGTGGCCACGGCGCGAGAACGCCGAGCGCCACGTTCGTCACGGCGATCGTGGTGAGGACCGCGACGCGGCCGCGATACGGCCGCAGGCATGACCAGGTCCAGGCTGCCAGAGACATTACTGGATTGGCCGACTCGTGAACGGCGAGACCATCTCGAAACGTTGACCGCGCACCGCCGCAACCTGGATGGCATGGCCGCGAGTGGTGTTGACGAGGGTCACCGCCCCTCTATCGTCCACGACGTAGAGCCATCCACCGCGCAAGTACTCGAGGCGCGATGCGGCCCTGAACCGGCCGGTTGCACGCACGGTGGAGATAGTCCCGCCCTGTGTAATCACCCGCACGTTGCCGCCAAGATACTCAGCCACGTACACAGTGACGAGCTCCTTCGACGACGAGAGCGCCAGGCCGACTGGGCCCGCGAGGCTCGCACCGCGGGCCGGGCCGCCATCCCCCGACGAGCGAGGAATGCCGTTGCCGGCGATGGTCGTGATGATCCCGGTGTCGCCGTCGATCACGCGAACACGATGATGTCCCATGTCGGCGATGTAGATGTCACCTCCGGGTCCGATCGCGACATCCATCGGGGCGTTGAGACGCGCGTCTTTCGCCAGGCGGCCGTCGCCGAGCGCGGTCTCGTCGGCGTCGATCGGACCGGTCTGGCCCGTTCCGGCGATCGTGTGAATCAGGCCGGTCGCCGCGGAGACCATGCGGATGCGATTGTTGCCGGAGTCGGCAATGTAGATGTTTCCATTGGCAGTCACGGCAATGCCATTGGGCGTGTTGAGAGCGGCGCTCTGAGCCGGCTTCAGGTCACCGTCGAAGGTGGCCGCACCCGACCCGGCGACCACGACGAGCTCGCCAGAGTCGCCATTGATCCGGCTGACCCGGTGGCTCCGGGCGTCGGCGACGTACAGATCGCCGTCAGGTCCGACGGCAACCGCCGTGGGCGAATTGACGCGCCAATCGGAGAACAGGACCTGCTGATCGTCCTGAACGGTGGCATCGGTGACCAGGGCGGCCATACCGGCCGGTTCGCTCAACGAACCCATGGCGAAATGGTGAATCACTCCGCGACGCGAATCGGCGAACAGCAGATCGCCGTTGCCGGCCACGGCGATGTCGCCCGCGATTTGCGGCATCCTCGTCAGGAGCGTACTTGCATCAGCAGTTGCGACAGCCGTGAGCGGCGACGCGACCGGTAGCGGTTCGACGTCGCGCACGAGCGACGCGCCATTGTCCACGACATCGGCGATGAGCAGCAGGAGCACCACTGCCAGTGAAGGTTGAGCGAATGACGCGAGGCGCGGCGTGAAGGCCCGCTGGCGGCGCGGACGCGTGTGCAGTCGAATCGGCGTCATCCCGACTGTGAATGCCGCCCGCTCGACAGCCGCCCTCGTCGCAGAGACGGCCGAGCTCGTCTGCCACGCGGCGCGTGCGACGAGGAAGGCGACAGCAACAGCGAAGCCGATGCTCCCCCATGGCCATTCCACCAGAACAATCGTGCGCGCGAGAAGCAAGGTGAACAGCAGGCTCAGTGCCAGTGCAACTCCCAGCATCGTCACCCGCAAGCGAAGCGCGACGCGCAAGAGGCATCGCGCGCCGCCGTGCTCTTCAATCAACGAACGCACATCCAGCCATCCCCATTTGCCCACGCTGACGCTCAGGTCGCGATCTGCACGGAACCCGTCGTCTACCTGGACGGCGCGCGCCGGCCGCGCGGCGCGCAGCAGGCCGGTGAGTTCGGTGAGCAACGCATCTGAGGAGGTCCACGTCTCGCTCCAGAAGCGCTCCTGGGGAGCGCCGCCGATCAGGAGACGCGCCGATGCCAGGATGTCGGACAGCCTTGCGAGCGGAGCCTTCCACGTCAGACGTACCGCACGCGCCGGGTCAATCGTCTGCGGGGGAGACCACATCCCGCGAATACGCCCTCTACAGCGCGCCAGCGGCTGAAGGAAATGCAGCCACGCGATCAGCAGCCGATGAACCACGCGACTCGATCCGCCGTGCACGCTCGCAACTTTATCGAGGTCCGAGCGCCAGCCAAACATCAGGCAGCGCGCTATGGTCGTGATCCAGCCGAGGCCGCCGGCCAGCAGCAGCACCACGGCTAATCCGAGGTAGCCGTTGGTGGAAGCGCCTGCACCGGCAACGAGAGCCAATGTCGAGAGCGCCTGCCATGCCGGCGAATGCGGCAGCAGTTGCGCAGGATGCACGCACGTCGAGTAGACGGACGGAAACGGCGCCGTGCCCCAGACGCCGCTGTTGACGCGGCGCTGCGACAGCGAGCGGATGAACGGCAGCGGGCTGTAGATTCGTCCATGCCACAGCATGGTGCCGTGTACGAACTTCTCCGGGTGGTGGGCATCGAGCCACGCCTCGCCCTCGCCGTACCCGACCTGCTGGCGCCAATATGCCTTGATCGACGGCCGATGATGGTGCCAGACGAGCGCTGACGGCGAGAAGCCAATGCGCCCCTTCTTGGCTTGGAGACGCCAGCAGATGTCCACGTCGTCACCGGCGCGCAGGTAGACCGGGTTGAATCCATCGATGGCGAGGAGCGCTTCCCGCCGGAAAGCCATGTTGCACCCAGGCACGTGCTCGGCGATTCGATCGTCGAGCAGCACGTGCGTCGGTCCGCCCGGAGCGCGTGCAACGCACTGCGCCACGAAGGGATCGTCAGGGGGCACGATGTTGGGGCCGCCGGAACCGACGACATCCGAGGTCAGGAACGGTTGCACGAGATAGGTGAGCCAGTCCCGATCGACGCGCACGTCGGCGTCGGTATAGGCGACGATCTCGCCGGCTGCAGCCGACAGGCCGATATTCCTGGCCGCGCTCAGCCCGCCGTTGGGCACGGATATGAGACGCACCGGGTATCGCCGGGCGATGTCGCCTGTTGCATCTCTGGAGCCGTCATTGACGACGATGACCTCGAAGTCGGGATAGTTGAGGCGCCCGAGCGAATCCAGGCAGTCATCGAGAGTGTCGGCGGCGTTGTAGGCGCAGATGACGACCGAGACCCTGGGCCACGTTTGCTTCCGGGCTTCCGGGAACGGCGCCGAGGCAAACGCCGCGCTGACCTCTGTCAACGCCGGCTTCGGGCGCCGATCCGCATCGACAAGGCCGAAGGCCCAGTCATGGATCTGGTTGCCTCCACGCCACCATTCGTCGGTCCACGAGAACGCCACCGCGCCGCAGAGTCCTTCCTCGAACGCCGCGCGGATGTGCATCGCGGTGATCGCCGCCTGCCCGTCAGAACCCTCGCGAATGCTGTCGGCACCTGCCTCCGCAAGCAGCAGCGGACGCGCGCCGGCGATCTGCTGCAGTCGGGCGAGGTATGCCCGCAGATCGGCTTCGCGGTGCAGGTAGACGTTGAACGCGCAGACGTCGAAGCAGTCGAGCTCGAGATATTCGGTCGGCGGGTAGTTCACATACGACAGCAGGCTATGCGGCGATGCAGACCTGGCGTCGGCACAGAGATCCTCCAGAAAGCGCGTCACGCGCCTGTGCCCGTGCCAGCGCACAACGGACGGCGGAATCTCGTTGCCGACCGCGAACAGCAGTGCTGCCGGATGCGAACCAAGCATTCTGACGTGCGCGGTGACCTCGCGCCGGATATCGCGCATCAACCGCGAGTCGTCCAGAAACGCCACGTGCTGGGACCAGGGCACACCGATCATCACGCGTAGTCCGTGCCGCGCGGCCTCGTCCAGCATGGCGAGTGAGGGGACCGTGTAGGTGCGGACGGTGTTGAATCCCGACCGTGCCATGAGGGCGAAGTCCGCGCGCACCTGTCCCAACGGCGGGAAATGGCCATTGGCATCGCTCGGCGCGAAGGTCCCGTAGGACGTTCCCTTGATGAGGAAGCGCTGGCCTGCTGTCTCGATGAACTTGCCTGCCGTACGAGGGTGCATCACGCAGTCTCTATTCACTCGCGGATTTGTTCGTAGCGCACCCTTGTAACGGTGTTTACCGATGGCCGAGGCGCCACAACGATAAGAGCAACGTTTGCGCCAGACGCAAGCGACGTTGGCAACGTTCAAGTTCGCTAAAGCTCGTTCGCGTCTTGTCGCCATGATCTCGAACAACACGGCGAAGTAGGGCGAACGGTCCGGTTCCGCACGGCGAGACGGCATCGGGCGTAAGCGAGCGCCTGAGTGGCCGGATCGCTATGTATCGAGAAAAATCTACACGGACGATTCTATCTGTTGTTGAGGTTCGGCGCGAGAAGGCTGGGCTACGAAATTGTCGAGATACGCCTCTAACCGAGCTCGAAGACGATGGCGCGCGCGTTCTCCAGCACGCAGCGATGAGCGCGCCGCAGGTGCTGTTCGAAGAGGGGATAGGTATCGAAGAACCAGAAGGCCGGCCATAAGAGCACGAAATGCGTGGCGCCGGCGGAGCGCAGCCGGGTGAGCTCGCCGATGGCGTGCGCATCGTCGGCGGGCGGACCGAAGTACTGGCCCTGCTTTTCAATAAAGGGGAGCCGAGCGCGGCCGGCAATCGCCTTGCCGAACCCTCCCTCCTCGAGGTCGGCGACGACGATCACCGCGTCACGTGACGTGACCGCTGCCAGTTGCTCCTCCACGACGTGGACCGAGTGCGAGTGATGGCTGCCACCGTACCATTTGTTGTCGCGGAGTGCGTGCCACTCCGGCACGATGAAGTGATACGACGGAGGGCTCCCGAGACGGTCCACCGGGGTGTATCCGAACCCGCGCAACAGAGACGTGGCACGTTCGAGCGCATCGTCCGTGATCAACTCGATGAAGATCTGCGGCCGGTGGTTGCCCAGGAGCGTCGTGGCGCTGCGTAGCACGCCCATTTCCATGCCTTCGACATCAATCTTGAGAAACGTGATCGGAAGGGAGGGCAAGGAGGGGGCGAGTTCAGCGATCAGGTCGTCGAGACGCCGAAGCGTGACGCGCTCGCCGGCAGCAGCCGCGGCCTCAGCCCCAGGTATGATGTGGCTCGCACCGATGTTGCCGTCGTGTTCGTCGCGCAGGGCCATCGCGCCGACCACGTCGGTGTCACTGATACCGACGGGCACGACCGAAGCCCGTTCTCCCAGGGCGTTCGCGTCGATGTTGCGCCGCAGAATCGGATGAAGGCGGGGGTTCGGCTCAATCGCCACGACGTGGTCGGCACAGAAACGACCGAAGAACACGGCGTGGTTGCCGATGTTGCTACCCACGTCGAGGTAGATCCCGCCGCGCGGTCCTACCATAGCGATGTACTCGAGTTGATCTATTTCCCAGAACGTCTTTTGGGTGCGGATGACGTACGCGATCTTGTCGCCGGCGTCGTGGCCTTCCAGGCGCACAAGCACAGACTTGTCGTCACCAGACCACCATGCGTTGTAGGTGAAACTGGTCGCGGTAGGTGCGTGCGGCACGGGCGCCATCAGTGTTGTACATTACCTGACTCCGCGGGAATGGAAAGCGATGTCTCGTCGATGTGTCCTGTAGAAACATGTCAGGCAGCTTGAAGGCGGCCCTGCCGTGGGCCATGCTGGCGGGCGCTCTCGCGCTCCTGAATACGTCGCTGACCTTCGGAAACGTCTGGCCAACCCTGTCGGTCCGCTTGACTGCCGCTCTGTCTGTCGAGGCGGCGCTCTGTGTGCTGGCCATCGTGGTGGCCGTCCGCTGGTTCAGGCCGCCCTCGCCTGTGGCGCTGCGGATTCTCGCTGTGATCTGGGTTGTCCTGGTGATCGGGCGCTACGAGGACGTGACCGCACGGTCGCTCTATGGTCGTGACATCAATCTGTATTGGGATGTACGAAATCTACCGAGCGTGGGTGGGATGCTGTCGTCGGTCGCGAAACCGTGGCTGATGGCGGCGACGATCGCGGGCGTCTCGCTATTACCGTTCATCATCTATCTGCCGCTCCGGTGGGCGCTCGGCTGCGTCACCACTGCGTCGAAGGACCCGCGCGTCCGGCAGGTGCTGACGGCCGTCGCGGGCGGAATCCTCGTCGTGGCCGTCGCTCAGGGTCTTGGCGTACCCGTGCCCGGTAACCTGCAGGTCGTCGTACCGGTGACGGCCGTTTACGCGCGGCAGGCGCGCCAGTTCACCTACGAGATCAGTGGCGCGGGATTACGTGCGCTCCCGCCCGCGCCAACGATGCGCTCCAACCTGGGGCTCGTAAAGGGCGCCGACGTTCTCCTCCTCTTTCTCGAGTCGTACGGCGCCGTCAGTTGGGATCGCCCCGCGCTCGTCGAAGCGCTTGCCGCCAGTCGCACGCGCCTCGATACCGACATTCACGACAGCGGCCGTCGAGTGGTCTCGGCGCTCGTCGAGTCGACGACGTTCGGCGGCAAGTCGTGGCTGGCGCATATCAGCCTGCTTTCCGGCACCGAGGTGCGTGACGAGCAGACCAATGTGCGGCTGATGTCGCAACGACGCGAGACCATGGTGAGCGCATTCTCCCGTCAAGGCTATCGGACGGTGGCCATCATGCCAGGCATGCGCGCTGCGTGGCCGGAGGGCGCCTTCTACGGGTTCGACGAGATCTATGATGTCGCCCGCCTCGGCTATCAGGGGCCGTCGTTCGGGTGGTGGAACATTACGGATCAGTTCGCGCTCGCCCGGATGGACGCCCTCGAGATTGCGCCACGCGCCCGTCCGCCCGTGTTCGCCTTCTTCCCCACGATCAGCACGCACACGCCGTTCACGCCGGCCCCGCCGTACCAGTCGGACTGGACCCGGATACTCACACCCACGCCGTATGACGACGAGGAACTGGCTCGCGCCTGGGCACAAGAGCCCGACTGGTTCAATCTCGGGCCGAGTTACGCGCAGGCGCTCGACTACGTTCACGTTTCGCTCGGTGGCTATCTGCGCCTTCGCGCGGACCGCGACTTCGTGATGGTGCTCATAGGCGATCATCAGCCGCCAGCGATGGTCAGCGGCGAACAGGCGGACTGGGATGTGCCAGTTCACGTGGTCACCAACCGGGCACAAGTCCTCGATCGTCTGCTGCAGCGGGGGTTCCGGGAAGGTCTCCGGCCGCGTGGACCCTCGGATATGAAAATACACGCCTTGCTACCGGTTCTGCTCAACGCGTTTGGCGATGAGTGACCGCTTTCTGCCCCTCGCTCACGGCTAGCCCTTTGCAAAGGTAGACGCCACCGAGCGACTCTATGGACGAGATTCGAGTCAGAGGAACACCAATCAACGAGGCTGCGCCTCACTGGCTGACTGTGGCACTCGAAAGAACCCGCCGCGGCGATCCGCGCGTCACCGCCACCCGACAACTGTTCTGGGCTGCGCTGATGCTTGGGGTGTCGCTCGTCGCCATCAAGGCCTACCATCTCGGAGTTCCACCACCTGGCGGACTGTCGGAGTACCTGCGCTCCCTCACCGCGATTTCCTACGTTGACGCGCTCGTTGCCGCGGTGTCCTGGGCGGTTGCCCGCCTGGCGTTGATCATCGCCTGGCGGCGACCGCGTGCTGCCCGGGCGGTCTCTGGCGCATTCGTGGTCTTCGGGGCATTCTGCTGCTTCTACGCAGTGGTCAACATCATCCTGTTCGGCATCGTTGGCGGATTCCTGACCTATCCGCTGCTGGCAATCATCGGCGACGTGCGCATGGTGGGTTCCTCGGTCGGCGCACATCTGACGCGGCCGGCGATCGCCAGCCTGGTCGGGATTCCATGTGTGTATCTCGCCTCGGTGACCGCCTTGACTCGCCTCACGCGAGGGGCATCGGCGACAGGGTGGGGACGTGCGAGTGCGGCGATCCTCGCCGCGTGGGTTGCGGCGGGCCACTACGAGTATGTGACGCAGTGGGACACGCTTCCTAGTCGCCGCGTTGCCGAAAGCCCGCATTTGGCGATTGCCGCGTCGACATGGCAGGTGTTCGCGGACGGTGGGTTCGTCCGGATGGCCGAGACGTTCACACCAGACGACCTCGCGGACTTCGATCCACCGTACGTGCGGCAGGCGCAGGCAGCCTCCCTGGCGTCGAGAATGATTCGTCGCGCGACCGCCACGCTCGACGTGCGTGCGATCGCGGCGCGCCGGCCGCCCAATGTCGTGCTCATCGTCCTGGAGTCGGTGGCGGCTCGATGGACCAGCCTGCACAATCCGCTTTACGCCACGACACCGACGTTGCGGGCGGAATCGGCGCGCAGCGCGGTCGCGGACAATTTCTACGCGCACATCGGTCGAAGCTCCAATTCGATGGTCGCGATGCTGTTATCGGCATACCCGAAGCTCGATTTCCGAGAGCTGACAGAGCAGTATCCGGACTTTCCGGGCACGTCGTTGGCGACCCTGTTTCGAAGCCGAGGGTATCGGACGACCTTCGTCACGCCGAGTGACATGGACTGGGCCGGTTGGCGCGGCTTCCTCGAAGGCCACGGATTCGAGGACGTCCTGGATTACCGCGACCTCGCCTGTCCGGAGATGATCTCGTCGTGGGGAGTCGAGGATCGCTGCATGGTCGACAAGGTCGTGGACCTGATTGCCGATGCCGACTCGCGACCCTTCTTCGTGACCGGGTGGACGACGCAAACGCACCATCCGTACGAGCCCAGTCCTGGAGTTCTCCCGCTCAATCTGCTGCGGGAGTCGACCCCGGACGACTGGGCGCTGGGCCGGTACCTGAATGTCGTTCACGAAACCGATCGCCATCTCGCGCGCATCTTCGAGGCGGTGCGTCGCGCCGGTCTCGAGCAGGACACGCTGATCGTGGTCACGGGCGACCACGGTCAGGCGTTTGGATATCCACACGCGACCTACGTTCAGGGCCGCACCGTGTACGAAGAGGACGTGCACGTGCCGCTGATGATGTGGTACCCACGCATGTACAAGGCCACCGCTCGCGTGCCGGTGGTTGGCAGCCATGTGGACCTGGCGCCGACGATCGCCGAGCTGATCGGACTGCCTGCCGCCCCAGACTGGCAGGGACGCAGCCTGTTCGACGAGAGCCATCCGGGTCGCGCGTACTTCTACGTCGCCGAAGATCATTTCCGGCTGGCGGTTCGCGAGGCGAACTGGAAGTACATCTACAACGTCCGCGATGGACGCGACGAGCTCTACGATCTGGAGGCCGACCCGATGGAGCAGCGCAATGTCGCCGCGCAGCATCCCGCTCGCCGCGATCGCCTGCGGCAGCGTCTCGCCGCCTGGACCGAAGCGAATCGCCGGCAGTACGAGCGCGTGGAAGCAAGCGCGTATCGGTGAGGGCGAGGGTCGGCCGGATTGGCCGGGTTCTCAGAAAAGCACGACGAGAGTCCCGATCTCGTGCCGCGCGGCGTATAGGAGTGCTCTTTTGCACAGACAGCACTCCCCAATAGCCCGTATGCTGCCGACAATCATGAATCTTCAACTCATCAAGATGTCCGTGTCGGCGGCGTGGGTGTTGATCGCAACCGTGATCGCGGTCGCGGTCGACATGTCATGGACCAAGGGTCTCATGCTCGCCGGCTTTGGCCTGCTCCCGCCGCTGGCCCTCCTGCTCCTGTGGAATGAACCGGCGCAGACCATGACCGAAAGCATCAACGACGCGCGACGATAGCCTCACCGGCACACGTATCGACCTTCACGTCTCACTCGTGAAGGACGATGCTGAGCAGAGAGCTGTTGACCTTGAGCCCACCGTTGTACTCGATGAGACCGAGCTTCCGGAACTTGTTCATGAAGAAGTTCACCCGGGAACGCGTTGTCCCCACCATCTCTGCGAGCGTTTCCTGCGAGAGCTTTGGCAGCACCCGCAGGGTCGTGTCTTCCTTTCCGTAACGCGCGAGCAGCAGCAGCATGCGGGCGAGGCGCTTTTCGCTCGAGTTGAACAGCTGATCGACCAGATCCTCTTCGATTCGAATGTTGCGCGTCAGCATGTGCGCGATGAAGCGATCAGAAAAATCGGGATGGTCATGCAACAGCCGGAGCATGTCGCGTTTCGGAATGCGCAGCAGTGCCGACGACATGACGGCCTTGGCGGTGCCCATGCGCAGTGGCTGCCCTGCGAGGCAGCCCTCGCCGAAGAAATCGCCAGGGCCGAGCATGGCGACGACCGCCTCCTTGCCTGCCGATGACAGCACCGAGAGCTTGGCGCCACCTTCCTGGACGTAGAATACGCTGTTCGCCTGCGCCCCCTGCGAAAACACAATCGCGCCGGATGTCATCTTGACGACGCGGGCGGAGACACCTGCGGACTTCAGGAACGCCTGAACGTCAAACGAACGCGGAACCTCGCGAACCGGTGGTTTCCTCGCCATCTGGACCATGATCATCCCACGACTACGGGGACGGAACCACTCGTCAGCTGCTTCGATGGGGGATGTCCATTACTGAACAGTCACCGATCGTCCGATTTGGGATGATTGCTCAACGTCATGTTGTCAACTATCGGGTTCTTTGTCGTGCTGAGTACTGCGATTCTCCTCTACAGGGCGCGGGCCCCCCGCCATGCCCAAGAGGCCAATCTGGGCCGGATGAGCACGCAATGGATCGCCGAGCACCGCGCCTCCCAACCATCGTAGAGCGATGTTTCGACGAGAGACGCTGACGGCCCAGCCGCCGGACGGCGACTTCATATTGAGCCCAACCGGCTACAGCTGGAACATCAGACGCAGCCTCGGCAACGGCTCGGTTCAGAGCATCGCGGCCGGAGAGCGCAAGAAGGCCGTCGCCCTGGCCAGCGTCATTTCGCATGCTGAAGCCGACAAGACCGGTGCCTGGGAAACGGTTGGAACCGGCGTGTTCTGGCTGCTTCGGAGTTTCCGTCCGTTGGTCGGCCGTTGATTCTTGTCCGCCTTTCGTTCGAGAAGGGCAGCCACGCACCACTAGCTGGGTGAGCTGATGTCCGTATTCCTGATCAATCCGAGTGACGTTTCGTTCGGCACGGCGGTCATCACACCGCGCTGGTTGTACGTACTGGCCGCGGCGACACCGGCCGCTTATGGCGACCCCATCGTCATCGACGAAACCCTGGAGCCGCTCGATCTCGACGCGGTGCGCCCCGGCGATGTCGTGGGTATCGGCATTCACACGAGCAATGCGTTCCGCGGATACACGCTGGGACGGCTCGCGCACGAGCGCGGTGCCCACGTGGTGTTCGGCGGCATTCATGCCACCTTGTTCCCTGACGAAGCGCACCAGCACGGTGCCGCCCACAGCGTCGTACGCGGCGATGGCGACATCGTCTGGGGAGAGGTCCTCGAGGACTGCGCGGCGGGCCGACTGAAGCCTGTGTACGAGGGTGGACGGATCGGCGGTGCCACGTTTCGCGCTGCGCGATGGGACCTTTTGCCGCGCGACAGTTACATGTGGGGATCGGTTCAGACCGTTCGTGGCTGTCCGAAGCACTGTTCCTTTTGTTCCGTGTGGAGAACCGACGGCCAGCAGCCGCGGCAGCGCATGGCCGGCGCGGTCGTCCAGGAAATATTGGAGCTGCGCCGGCATGGCTTCCGGTTCATCCTGCTCGCCGACGACAACTTCTATCCCGTCACGCTCGAGGACTTGCGACAGGCTGCGCGCCGCAGCGACCGGAGCCGGTTGGAGGAGTTGACCACCCTTCGAGCCGAACGCTTCGAGTTGATGGCGCAGCTCGCGGAGTTGCCGGATGATTTCGTGTTCTACACGCAAATCACCATGGAAGCGGCCGAGGACCCGGAGTTCCTGGCTGCCATGCGCAAGGCGCACATCCGCGGCGCTCTGGTCGGCGTCGAATCGGTGACCCCGGAAGGACTCAAGGCGGTCTTCAAGAACTTCAATGACGCCGGCGAAGCGCTGGTCGGGCGCCTGCAGGCATTCCGGAAGCACGGTATTCACATCCTGGGCTCGTTCATCTTCGGACTGCCCACCGACAAGGCCGACACCTTTCAGGCGACCGCCGACCTTGCGCAGCGGGCGGGCGTGAGCTTCGCCCAGTTCGTCATGCTGACGCCGTTCCCCGGCACGCTGGATTTTGCGAAATGGGAGAAGGAAGTCGGCGCTGAGGTGCGACAGATCAGTGGCGTTCCGCTGACGCGCTATTGGCTCATTTCACCAGACAAGCGGCCGAAAGTGTACCTGCCTCACCCGACGATGTCCGCCGATGACATCCGTCGGGGCACTCAACAGACGTGGGATCAGTTCTATTCGCTGCCCCTGATTTGGCGGCGCTCGCGCTTTCTCCGCACGCTGCGATCCAGGCTCGCGTTCGTGCTGATCTCGAAACTGTACCGCCAGATGTACGCGAACACGGGCATTGCCACCGACAGCGCGCGCACGAACCGCTCGGCCCGTTGGGCCCGCTGGCTGGCCCGGCCATGCCGGCGCTTGTTCGTGACCGATCCCGCGCCGGGTCTGGGGCCCCCGACGGGACCCGCGCTCATGTATCAGAGTCCCCTCGTGCGACCGGCCGCGACGGCGTACCGGTACAGATCATCCGTGGCGGGCAACCCACGCGGGATAGCCGTTGACGGCGAGGGACCGCTCAGTCGTGCAGCACGACGCTCAGCAGCGAGCTGTTGATGGTGAGTGTGCCGTTGTAGCGGACGAATCCGAGCTTGCGAAACTTGTTCATGAAGACGTTCACGTGCGATCGCGTGGTGCCGACCATTTCGGCAAGCGTTGCTTGAGAGATCCTGGGCAGGACGCGGCGTGAATCACGTTCATCGCCGTAGCGCGCGAGGAGGAGCAGGGTGCGTGCCAGTCGCTTCTCGCTCGAGTTGAAGAGGTGATCGACGAGGTCCTCCTCAATTCGGATATTGCGAGTCAGCATGTGGGCGATGAAGCGGTCCGAGAGCGCCGATTGCTCGTGCAGCGTTCGCATCATCTCGGGCTTGCGAATCCGCAACACCGTCGTCGGCACCAATGCCGTCGCGGTTCCCATCCGCACCAACTGCCCGGCCAGGCAGCCCTCGCCAAAAAAGTCGCCGGGCGCGAGCATGGCTACGATGGCCTCTTTGCCCCTGCACGACACAATGGAGAGCTTCACACCACCCTGCTGGATGTAGAAGACGCTGCGGGCCGGGGCTCCCTGCGCGAAGACGACCGAGTCGCGCGCGAAACGCACGATCCGGCGCGATACGCCCGCCGAGTCGAGGAACGTCTGCACGTCGAATGGCGTCAGCGTACTGCGCCCGACCTCCGGGGTGGACGGCTTAGTTCGTGAGCGCATGACTACACGGAGTACCGGACCGATCCAGCCAGTGGAGCAGTAGACGGGATGCCAACCGCGTTGGCCTGTCACCACCGCTCATCCAGAGGAGCCCGGGTGCCCTGCGTGGTGGGAGTGGCCGTGAGGGTCGTCGATAAAGCTGGCTGCTCCACCCGCACTCGCGAGGTCACCGCACGCTGACGTTCTCCGCGCGGGGGCCCTTCGGACCCTGGCCTATGGTGAATGAGACTGTCTGGCCTTCCCGCAACTGGTCGAAGGGCGTGCTGGCGCAGGCGGACTGATGGAAGAAATACTCAGTGCTGTCACCGGCCGCAATGAAACCAAAACCTTTGTCGGTAATGCGCTTGATCGTTCCGTTCGTCGTCGTCATTGATTTTTTCTCCCTGTGGGGAATTTCCAGCGCGGTCGCGGCTCGTCGGAGCCGACACCGCCGCAAACCGCGGAACTCATGTCATCTGTTCCACTTTAGGAAACAGGTGCCTCGCGCGCTGTACCGAACCGAACACATGACTCGAATCTCGGAGCAATGACGCCAGGATGGCCCCTTCGCCGCCGCAATGCGTGGAACCGATGTGCTATCTGTCCTGAGCTGATGTCCGCATTCAGTGCGGAGACCGCCGCAGTCAAGCCTTCGCGCGTGCAAGGCTGACCACACCCCGATGACCAGAACACGTTGTTCTTCCTGGGAAGGTGGACCTGAACTACGTGTGGCTGCATTTGGGCATGCTTAGGCGTAAGACGGGGTGGGATGAGTACTGGGAGGCTCGTCGATCGCTCGACCGCGTCATTCGTATAAATCCGGAGCACGTTCGGGCGCGCGTCGCTCGAGCGTGGTGGATTACATCGCCGGGTCGACGGTGCCCCGCGGTGTTCGCTGGCTCCTCGGCGGCGGGAACAAGAAGCGCGGACTCCTCGCCGTCCGCCAGGTGGCGGAAAGCGGCAGCGGCGAGTTCTTCGATCGAGTCGAAGCGATGTTCGCTTTCTGGGACATGCAGGTCCGCGAACGGGACATCCCGGGGGCCGTTGCAACCGCAGCGACTCGCGCGCGATTTCCCGAGAACACAGAACTCCGCAGGTTTCTCGCGACTCACGACTTGACGGGGCGAACGATGACCCCTCCCAGCCGGTGGCGCGAAGTTGTCGCCACGCGCTTGCGGTCTTCTTCCGCGTGCCTGCGCCGACCCCTGTGACTGCCTCTTCTTCGTACGAATGAGTCGGACGATTTATCCTTCCCATGGACCCGTCGCGACCTGCTCCCAGTACGCGACGCTCTGGTCATGCCACCGGATGAAACGCAGACCTCCGTCCTGGGATACTACCAACGTCAGGGCATCGCGGACTGCCTGGCAGAGGCGGTACGCCGATCGATGACGCGTTCCGACTCGGTCCGTGCGCATCCACGTTCGTGACGCGCCGTCGAGATCGTGGGCACGCATGACTTTGGACACTTCAGGCAGCTCGCCCGCAATTTCCACCCCGAACCCGAGCACTTCCAACGAATCTGTCAGGAGCACCGCACCATCGACCCGTGTCAGGTCCGCCACCAGGTGTGCCACCTCGAACAGGGCCTCGTCCATCTCCACGAGGTGGCGGGCACGGCTCGTCTCATAGGCCTGCCAGCCAACGGTTGTCGCGTTGGCGCCTTCGGCACGAGTAAGCTCTTTCGAGATAGCCATCATCAGCGTTCGGACCCGCTTCCGTGGCTCCTCATCATAGAAGGCGTACTTGACCTGCACGTATCGGCGGTCTGACAGGAACTCGGACACTCGCGCGCGAGGGATGAGAATCAGCGTTCCGCCGTGCTGTGCGGCTCGAACGGTCGCCAACACGCGCTTGAGGACATGGCCGGCCAGAACGGGCGCAAACGCCGCATCGACTTCTGCCTGAGTCCCGACAGTCTCTTCACGCGCGGTGACAGACGCAAGCCCCAGAGCCTGATCGCCCGCCGCGAGACGCTGTTGCATCCACCGCGCTTGGAATACGTCCATCTCGCCGCCAGAGAGCCGACCGTCTCGCAATTCAGCGAGGACGACCGGTCCCACGCTGACCAGCAGCCGTCCCGGGCCCGTCGCCGCAACAATCGGGACCTGCGGAACAGTCTGTTCGACGGCGCGTCCGCCCCTCGCAGACTGCAGCCATTGCGGTCCCGAGTGGATGAGGCCCCAGATCCCTTGAGCGGCTGACGTGGTCCCGATGAGCGACCGGGAAAAGGCTGCCGCTGGCGAGAGCCTGCGAAGCTCGTGTTGATCGAGCGGCAACGGACGGGCAAACACCAGGCGATGGAAGCCAGACGGAGGGCCGGCGGCATCGTCGAACACGCGGGGTTCGCTCAGCGCCAGTCGGAAGGTGACGGGCCGGCCCTCTTCGCGCAGCAGCGTCGCGTGATAACAGACCGAAAGGATCGCCGCAAGATCGGCGGCCGCGGGGAGAGGCACGTCGATCTCGCCGGCGCGCCTCGACTGGCGCCAGCGATCGAGCACGCGTGCGGTGAGGTCCGACGGGTACGCGAGGTCGCCATCCGAGACTCGATCGACGCTGCTCGCCTCATCGGTCTGACCACGGTCAGGTTGCAGTTTCATGTCGACGCCGCCGAATCAACGCCCGTCCGCGCTCGCCTCAGGGAGATGCCGTCGACCGCCCGACCGAAGGCCGCTGAATCGAACTCCCAGCGATGGTTGAGAGGAAAACTGGCAGCCACTTCGCGGGCGTCTCGCACGATCCGCGAGTCGGATGTCGCCCGCACCATGACATCAGGGCTGGAGCACCAGGCCTTCCACGCTCCAAAGCGGATACACCAGACCAGTGCTCGGTTTGCATCGTCCATGAACATGCGGCAGATGCGCTCGATCGGCGGGATCTGGTGTTCATCGAGTTCGTCGAGATCGAACGTGAACTCGTGAACGGTGAGTACTGCCACGTCCCTGGGGACTGCCGGAAAGGGCGTACGGTCGTCCGGCGCCGCGGCCGTCTGGGCCGCAAGATCTGCGAGCCGTGTCACGGCCTGCTCTCGAAGGAAAACGGCATCCCGAGCGATGGCGGCCTCCGCCGGGTCTTCAGCGCGAGCTCTCCGGCGATCCAGTGCGGTGATGAGCTCACGGAGCCTGCGCGCCAGGTCGGCACCGCTTACCACCGTCTGATGCCTCCAACGCCAGGATGCTTCGCCGTCGTCGTGACCGACGAGGACGTGCAATCAGGCCGGACCGGTGGATTCGTTGTGCGAACTGACTCGGAGTGATCGGAAGCCGTCATCGGCCCTCCCCGAAGATGCTTTGGTGAGGGCTGCGGCCAGAACGGCCGCCGGGCTCAGGAAAGCTCGAAGCGAGGATCATACCTTAGGGACCGAGGGCGGACTTCTCCGAACGTCCGGCTACTGCGGGTGACCGTGTTATCATGCAGGTCCTTTCCTGAGCCTTACGGCCGCAGCCGCCAGCCTCATCAAAGCAGGTTGGCGAATTCCTCCTCGACCTGACGTTCACCCGCGAAACCGCGCGCTCCCCCCGCGCGCGACAGATCGGAACGCGATCATGTTGCAACGCAAGCGAAACAGCTCTCCGCCGCTCGCTCCGCAGCGTGCTCCGCAGTGCGCGGTTTGCCAGTACCCGCAGACCAAGGTGCAGCGACGGCTGACCACCACCACGAAGGGGGCGACGATTTACATATGCACCCGAGCCGGTCAATGCAGCGTCGGCATGAACCTGAGCAAGATGGACACGTGGGTAGCGGTGTAGCCAGAAAGAAACTCACCATGCAGCCACCTCGGGTGATCCTGCTTGCGGTGCGCATCCTACGAGATGCAGGAGTATTTTCATGAGCACGAAACTGTACGTGGGTAATCTGCCATACGAGGCCACCGAATCAGATCTCCAGTCGCTCTTCGAGCGCGCGGGCCAGGTAAGCACAATCAACGTCATTCGGGACCGCACGACCGGTCAGGGGCGGGGATTCGCGTTCGTCGAGATGAGCGACAAAGAGAGTGCCCAGCGTGCGATCAACGAACTCGACAAGCACCAGTACGGCGGGCGGAGCTTGACGGTCAACGAGGCGAAGCCGATGGCGACGCGTAGCGGCGAGTTCGGTAGAGGTCAGCCTCGCGTGTCGCGCTGGTGATGGGCAGCACGCCAAGTGGTCCTCTTCGATATCGGCTTGCCACGCCTCAGCGGGTACGACGTGGCGCGCATCATTCGTGAACGGGGCACACACGAAGGCCGCCCGTTCCTGGTGGCCGTCACCGGCTGGGGCCAGACCGACGATCGGCGACGCTCGCAGGAAGCCGGCTTTCACGCGCACCTGGTCAAGCCAGTGAACGAGGTCGCTCTTCGCGCCTTGGTGGCCAACATCGGCGCACGCATCCACAGCGCGACAGGTTGACCGACACCTACCCTTCATCGCGAAGCGCTTGGGACGGGTCGATGAGGGCCGCTCGACGCGCCGGCAGGTACGTGGCGATCGCACTGACGGCAACCAGAGCAAGCGGCACGGAGATGAATGTCATCGGGTCACTTGGCGACACTTCGAACAAGAGCGAGGCCATCAGCCGAGTGGACGCCCACGCCGCAACGAGTCCCACGATCACGCCGGCCAGCGTCACGCTCAGGCCCTGCCACAACACCATGGCGCGCACGTCGGCCGGCCGGGCACCCAGCGCGATGCGCAAGCCGATCTCTGCAGTCCGCTGCGCAACGACGTAGCGGATGACACCATACAGGCCGATCATCCCGAGCACCAACGCACCACCCGCGGCACACGCCAGCAGGATCATCGTGAACCACGTCTGGGCCAGCGACGACGCGACGACGTCAGTCATCGTCTGAACCGTTGTGACCGGAACGGATGCATCGACGCGGTCCACCGCGGCGCGCAGGCCTGACGTGATCGATCCCGGCGTCGTCGACGTGCGAACGACGAGCTGCATCAGATCGAGCGAGACCGCCGGATTGCCGAGCGTGACGTAGGCGAACGGCCTGACGTCTTCCTGCAGGCCGAACGAGCGGATATCGCCGACGACGCCGACGATCTCCATGCGAATGTCTTCGAGCTCGATCCGCTCGCCGACGGCTTTGTTGTCCAGATAGGTGCGCGCAAATGTCTCATTGACCCAGATCGGGTTTGTGTCGCGCTCGGCATCCACCCACTCCGGCCCTCGGCCAGCGAGCAACGGCAC
Organism: Acidobacteriota bacterium; assembly: GCA_032156805.1. Taxonomy (GTDB): domain Bacteria; phylum Acidobacteriota; class Vicinamibacteria; order Vicinamibacterales; family UBA2999; genus Gp6-AA40. The sequence continues at coordinate 2,251 of JALDXQ010000024.1, read as the reverse complement.
ACCCAACGTCTCGAAAAACCCGGGTGTGACCGCCATGTACATCGTGACGAAGGGAATCTCTGTGTCGGGACGGGGGCGAGATTCGATCTCGAAACTCCCGCCGCGCATGCTCCGGACACTGACCGGCAGGTTGTTCGCGGCACCGTGCGCCACGACGCCCGGGAGGCCGGCAACTTCGTCGAGCACCCGCTGATAGAGCCTTACCGCCTGCACTCGGTCGCGCGGACCAAGGCTGATGCCGGCAGCGATCACATCGTCCACCCTGATGCCTGGGTTTACGGCGTACAGCCGCGTGGCGCTCCGCAACATGAGGCCCGATGCCACGAGTAGCAGCAATGCCATCGCCACCTGACCGGCGATCAGCAGGTTGCGCATCCGATGCCGCGCACGGTTGGCCGTGTGTCCGCGTCCACCATCGTGCAGCAGTGCCGCGAATGAGCGGCCGGCGAGTTGCAGCATCGGCAGCGCGCCGAGAACGAGACCGGCGCAGATGCTCAGTGTGACGGTAAAGGCAAGCACGGTTCCGTCGAACTGAATCTCGTGGAGGCGAGGCAGGTCGATCGGGCTGGAGGCCACCAGGAGGCGGACTGCGGCCCATGCCAGCATCGCACCTGTGGCACCACCCGCGAGCGTCAGCACAAGGCTCTCGGCGAGGAACGCGCGAATCAATTGCCAGTGTCCCGCACCAAGGGCTGCGCGCACGGCCACTTCTCGTTGCCGTGATTCGGCACGGACCAGGAAGAGATTCGCGACATTGGCGCCGGCGATCAACAGGACAAGGCCTACCGTGGCGAACAGGATCCACAGCATCGTGGATACCTCGCCGACGACTCGTTCGCGCAATGGCATGACGGTCGCGACCCAGCCAGCGCGCTCGAGGAACTCGCGTTCGATGTCGGGGAATCGCTCGGGGATCCGCGCCTGGAGCGCGGTGATCTCCTGCTGAGCGACATCGAGTGTGATGCCTGGCGCAAGGCGTGCGAGGCTCCGCGCGCGAAATGCGCCGAAGCCGAGCGCCGGATCGAGGAACAGCGGTACGAGCAGCCTCGTGTCCGCGTCAGGAAACGCGAATCCCGCCGGCATGACGCCCACGATCTCCGCGCGAACGCCGTTCACTTCGACGCGCCGGCCGACGATGTTCGGGTCGCGGCCGAAATCAGATTGCCAGAACGCGTCGGTGAGGATGACGACCAGCGGTGCGTCTTTGCGCGCGTCTGGCTCACCAAAAGCGCGCCCGCGCGTTGGCCTGACGCCAAGCACATTGAAGACCTCCGGCGTCACGCCTGCGACCTTGATGCGTTCTGGGTGCCCGCTGCCCGTGAGGTTGCGTTCCCCAGGCTCGTACGCCGCCATGCGCGTCAACGTGCGAGCGCGGTCGCGATAGAGCTCGACCAGGCCGGGTGAGATCTCCAGCTCGGGCAGCGCCAGCCCGGGCGCGTTGTGGCGCGCCGTGACGATGCGGGATGCAACGACGGAGGCAGCCCGCCTGCGCGCGGCGCTCGGGCCGAAGCTCCAGGAGCTTCCCGCGCCCGTGCTGGAGCTTCGCCTCGAGGCGGTCGAGCTCGCCGACTCGAGCGGTCAGCAGCTCACGCTCGTCGAGCCCGCGGGCACGGAGGCCGGGACGCGCCTGCGCGAGGGCCTGCGCCAGGTGCGGGCGAGCACGGGAACAGGTTCGGTCTGCGCCGTGGTGGAGGTGGCGCCGTGGTCACGGATTCCGGAAGCGCGAGCACTCGTCGTACCGCGGGACGACTGAACGCGCCGCGGCCGGCGCTCGTCGAGCCGCGGTTCGACGGGACGCCGCGGCTCGTGAACCGGCAGCTCGTTGCGGTCGTGCGCGAGGAGTGGCGCGTCGTCGACCGCTGGTGGACGGACGAGCCGGTCGATCGCCGGTACTTCGACGTCGTCCTCGAGAGCGGCCAGAACGTCTGCGTCTACCGCGACCAGGAGGCGAGCGCGTGGTTCACCCAGAACGCCTAGTCATCGACGTCGATGACGTCGTGGCGCTCGTAGAAGGCGCGATCCGGCTCGATGCCCTGTGCGCGCAGCTCGCGGAGCTCGTTGCGGTACCGGACGAAGCCGCCGGGCGTGTGGAGGTTCAGCAGCCTCACCGGCCTCTCGCTCGTGTTCCGGAACCAGTGGACGACGTTCGGCGGAGCGAGGACGTAGGCGCCCGGAGTGGCGGTGAACACCTCGTCTCCCACGTGGAACTCGAGCTCGCCCTCGAGGATGTAGAACGAGTCGCTGTGCCCCT
>JALDXQ010000023.1:0-55174 GCA_032156805.1 Acidobacteriota bacterium | reverse complement strand
GAATATGGCCAGGGCGATCGTGGTCTTAGTCCTTCGTGCTTGGTTCTTGGTTCTTGGTCCTGGTTCTTGGTCCTCGTTCCTGGTCCTGCGCGCGCTTCATCCAGCGAACTGATTGGCGAAGGTCGCTGCGCCAATCAACCCGGCCTCCGAGTTCATGATGACCTTCACCGGCACTCTCGTGAGCATGTCGGTCATTGGCGCCTTGTCGAGAAAGGCGTCCATGAACGCGCCGCTCTTGATCGCCGGCAGAATCTTGGGAGCGATGCCGCCACCGACGTAGATGCCAGCGAGCGCCAGCCCGCGCAGAGCGAGGTTGCCTGCTTCCGCGCCGTAGGCGCTCACAAACATCCGCAGCGCCTCGGCGCACCCCTGGCAGCGCCCGCCCAGGCCAGCCCTCGACACGGCTGCCGGAGCATCGGGGTCGTCGAGGTCGTGGACCACCGCACACTCGCCGCCGCGATGAGTCAGCCGATGCAGGTTGAGCAGTCCCTGTCCGCTCAGCACCTGCTCGACTTCGGCGCGGCCAAAGCGTTCGCGCAGCATGCGTACGAGTGCCGCCTCCCGATCGGTCCGGGCGGCAAAATCAGCATGTCCTCCCTCCGACGGCGCCGGAACCAGCCGGCCGTTTCGCCGGTGCAGGTAGGCTTGTCCCAACCCGGTACCTGCGGCAATGACGGCAGCGCCGGCCTCGTTGTCCGGAGTGCCTTCCTGCAGCACCAGCAGTTCGTCGGCCGTGAGGACCTCGATCGAATGCGCCATCGCTTCGAGGTCGTTCAGCAGATGCACGTGCGGCGTGTCGAGATGTGACCGGATGTCTGCGACCGCAATGTTCCAGCCGACGTTGGTCAGCCGCGCGTGGTCGTGGACGACCGGTCCGGCGACGCCGAGCGCGGCGGCCCGCACAGGACCGGGTGGCTGAACATCGCGAACGAACGCGTCGAGCATCTCGACGAACGAGGAGTGGGCACTCGTCTCGTAGCTCCTCGTCGCGCGCGGGATGGGCCGCCGGTCACTCGGTTCGAACAGACCCAGCAGCGTTTTGGTTCCGCCAACATCGCCCGCTAGCACCATGTCTGGATTATAGTGAGTGACGCAGTGGCCACTCCTGGTCCCAGTGCGGTTTCGCGTCGGCAAGTGCTCGAGCGACACACGCACTTGCGCGACGACCACCTCCGCTACATGCAGAAATGGGGGCTGATCCAGCCGTCCCATCGCGCCCATGGGGAAGTCTTCTACGCGTTCGGCGATCTGGCGACGATCCGGCAGGCCGATACCGAACTGGGGGAAGGCGCCACCTTCCGGGCGGTACTTCGAAACCTGCTGGCCTCGCGCCATGGACAGCTGACATTCGACTTCCGTCTCGAGGCGCGTCCCGCAAAGATTCTGCAGCTGAAACGACTGGAACCTCCGCCTCTTGCGGAGCTCCTGGGCGGACCACTGGTCGACGACACCCTCGTTGCCGAGCAGGAGTTCGCTGCCGCCTCGTCCATCGACGATGGTGATCCTGCGCACTTCGACGACGCACTCGACGCCTATCGACGAACGCTCGAAATCGATCCGAACCTGGTCCCGGCGCTGATCAATCTCGCCAACATTCACTACGCCCGAAACCAGATGGCCGAAGCGCAGGCGCTCTACGAGCGTGCCATCAGCCTCGAGCCGGGAGTCTTCGAGTCGCACTTCAACCTGGGAAATATCTTTCACGACCTTGGCCGCTACCCCGAGGCGCATGCGTGCTACCGCGATGCGCTGCGTCTCAATCCGACCTACGCGGATGCGCATTTCTATCTGGCGGTCTCACTCGAGAAGAGCGGGCTCTCGCAGGAAGCGCGGCTTCACTGGCGTGCGTACCAGGAACTGGCGCCCAACGGCGAGTGGGTCCACCTGGCGCGAGAGTTTTCGGATTAGGAGCGTCTGAACGTTTCGGTCCGAAGGGGCGGCGGTGCGACGGTGCGCCCCCTCGCCCCCTCGGACCGTACGTAGTAATCAGTAGCGATATTCGTCCGGGTTGCGCTTCTTGGGCGCACGACGGAGCTTGTAGTGCTGACAGTCCACGCACCAGGCTTCCGGGTCGAACCCGGTCGTGCCGGCGTAGGGCTTCACCTCGCGGTGCGTGCAGAACGCCGCGTTTCCTTCTTCGGCAGGCTGCTGCCATCGACACGAGTTGAATCGCACTGCACCCGTGGACTGCGAAGCGGCAGGCTGTCCGGGCGATTCATTACTGCCTGGCGGGTCCTCTGCGGGCGGGTCCATCGGACCGTTACTGAAGTTGGACTCCAACTGCTTTCTCCAGCGCGCGAAGGGCGCGCAATTCTTCGGGCGCAACCAGCGTCAGGGCGCTGCCCGTGGCTTCGGCACGTCCGGTTCGGCCAACGCGATGCACGTACGCCTCCGGGGTGTCGGGAACCTCGTAGTTGACGACGTGGGCGATGCCATCGATATCGAGGCCTCGCGCAGCCACATCGGTTGCGACAAGGACCGGGTAGGTACCGGTTCTGAATCCTTCAACCGCAGCCATCCGCTGCTGTTGCGTGCGATCGGCGTGGAGCGACGCGGCACGGATGCCCATGCCGCTCAGGCGCTGCGCTAATCGCTCGGCGCCAATCTTGGTCCGGCAGAAGATCAGCACCGGTCCGATCGCTTCCTCGCGCAGCCAGCGGGCCAGCCACTGCGTCTTCTCACCGGACGAAATCGTCTGCACGGCGTGAGAGATCGTTTGCGCCGGGCCTCCTCGACGACCAACCTGGATGTACTTGGGCGAGCGCAGAAACTCCTGCGTCAGTTTGAGCACTTCGGCAGGCATCGTTGCCGAGAAGAGCAGTGTCTGTCGTGAGACTGGCAGTGCGGAAAGAATGCGCTGCACATCTGGCCAGAAGCCCATGTCGAGCATGCGATCCGCTTCGTCGAGCACGAGCACCTCCAGCGCGCCGAAGTCGGTCGACTCGTGCCGCATGTGGTCCATGAGCCGCCCCGGTGTGGCCACGACGATGTCCACTCCGGCTCGCAGCGCGCGTTCCTGAGCGTCCATCGGGACTCCGCCAAAGACGGCGATGCTCGACACCGTCGTGTGGTACGTCAGTCCCTGTACCTGGTCTTCAATCTGGACGGCGAGCTCGCGCGTCGGTGCGAGGACCAGCGCCCGTGTGCGTGGTGGTTGAGGCGATGGTTCGTTCAGAAACCGCTGGAGAATCGGTACCAGAAACGCCGCCGTCTTCCCGGTTCCCGTCTCGGCGCAGGCGATGACGTCACCGCTCGCCAGCGCCAGAGGAATCACGCCGCTCTGCACCGGTCGCGTCTCAGCCCAGCCGAGGTCGCGGATTCCGCTCAGCAGTCGGACGTCGAGGGAGAGCTTGTCGAACGGGATGGGCGCGGGATCGAACGGTACCGGTTCGTACGTGAGCACGGTCGGCTCGGGCGTGGGGGCCTTCTGCGGGCGCGCTGATCGACGATGTGGCGCCTGCCGGCGGCCACGACGTTTCGATGGTGAGGGGGTACCGCTTTTGCTCAACTGATTGATTTACCGGTGCTGCTCAATGACTGAGTTATCTAGCCCGGAAGGTGATGATTCCGCGAACCGGGTCGTACGGTGATACGCCGACGGTAACGCGATCGCCTGGAACAACCTTGATTCGGAAGCGGCGCATCCGACCGCTCAACTGCGCCAGCACTTCGTGCCCCGCGTCGCACTGCACGCGGTACAACCCACCGGAGTGAACCGCCACGACGGTTCCTTGCATATCGATCAGATCATCTTTGCTCAATGAGGGTCCTTCTGACCAAGAAGAATAGCAAGCAGAGTGCCACATCTACAAGCTGCGTGCAAGTGCCTTGTTTTCATGGGTTAAAAGTCAACGATCGGCTAGGAAAAGCGCTCGTTCCCGTCGAGTTGTTAGAGGTCTCGAACTGTCTGCTCCACCTTGGACGCGAGCGCGGCGTAGTCGGTGCCGTACAGCCGAAGTGGCGCACCAAATGCCACGCGCACTCGCCCCGGCCGTACGAATGAGCCGCCGACCGGAAGCAGCTTATCCACGTCGTCGATACGAACGGGCACGATTGGAACATCAAGGCGTGAGGCAATCATCCCGATGCCGCCGCGAAACGGCTTGATGTCGCCGGTGGGCGAGCGGACGCCCTCCGGGAAAATCAGGATCGACCAGCCATCGCCCGTCAGATCCCCGATGTACTGCAGCGTTTGCCGCGCGCCTGCTTCACGCTGCGGAAGAGGGAACGCATTGAAGTAGAAAGCGGCCAGATAGTAGTTGACGGTGTTGGTGAACCACTCCCGCCATGTGAAGCCGGCCGGAAAGAAATGCGCCTTGAAAAACTCCTTGGCCATCGCGGGCGCGACTCGCGCTCTCCATCTTCCCGGCAGCGCCGCCAGGATGACCGGCACGTCCATATGGCTCTGATGGTTCGCTGCGAAAACAACCGGACCCTTCAGGTCCTTCAGGTGCTCGAGCCCCTCGACGCGCGCGCGTGCGAAGACCCGGGCGAGTGGAAGGATCCAGGTGGCCTGCGACAGACGACGAATCAGCGAAACGGGCCAGCTGCGATTCCACGTCGGAAAATCTACGGGCTCGTCGAGTGTTTCTACTGTGCTGCCTCTCTCGATGAGCTGCTTCAGGTCGCCCAGGCTGGAGACCTCCGAGAAGCGCCCTTCATCGATCCGAGTCTGGAACCGATCCTCCAGCGCAACCATCAGCTCGACGCGCTCGAGTGAGCTCAAGCCGAGCTCGTCGAGCGTGGTCGAACCGCCGAGCGTGCGACCGTGAGTGAATCGTGCGAGCAGCTGCTCGAAGGTATCTCCCGTTGCAGCGGGCGCCAACGAACCGCCGGACTCCACCCACTCTCGAATCGCGCGTCGCTTCAGCTTCCTGGTGCCTTCGGTTCGCGGCAGCTCCGCACTCGGCCACACTGATGATGTCCGCACACGCTGATGTTCCTGGAGCTGGGCATTGGCTTGCCGGATCACGGCGTTGGCATCCACATCCGGCTCCAGTACCAGCACGGCGTGCACGCGTTCTTCGGCGCCTTCGACCACGCCAACGACTCCTGATTCACGGACGCCCGCCTGAGCGTTCAGCACGCGCTCCACGTCCTCGGGAAACACGTTCAGCCCGTCGGGCCGCACGATCATTTCCTTCTTGCGACCCTTGATGAACAGACGGCCCTGCTCGTCGCGTTCGCCGACGTCACCGGTATGCAGCCAGCCATCGCTATCGAGCGTCCGGGATTCGGGGTTCGCGGCTGGTGACTCGGTACTCGCTTCGTAATAGCCGCTCGTGACGTTTTCCCCGCGCACGAGGATCTCGCCATCGTCGGCGATGCGAACCTCCACACCCTCGATCGGTTTGCCCACCGAGCCCTTGCTCGTCCTGAACGGGTGGTTCAACGTGACGATTGGTGCTGTTTCCGTGAGGCCATAGCCCTGGATGACCGCGAATCCCAGACGCCGCCAGAACTCCTCGAGGTCGGGAGGAAGAGGTGCAGCGCCCACGACGAACGCCCAGAATTTCAGCCCGAACGCTTGGTGGATCCGCCGGTACTTCCACCAGCGCCCCGCAATCGAGATTCCGGCAGGTGGCGGCTCGGCGGCTTCCGGATATGTGCGTACGACGTGTTCGCGCAGCACGCCCAGGATCTTCGGAACGCACACGAGCACGGAGATCCGCCGGCGATGGATCAAGCTCAGTACGTCGTGCGGGTTGAAGCTGCGCGTGAAGATGACAGTGCCGTTCACCATGGGCGGGATGTTGCTCGCCATGGACTGCCCGAACATGTGGCTGAGCGGCAGCAGGTTCAGGAAGCGGATCGGATGGAACGGGCGCGCGTACTTCCGATACTTCGCGATTTCACGTTCGACCGGCACGATGTTGGCCAGCACATTCCGATGCCGGATGACGACACCTTTCGGCTCGGCTGTCGCCCCCGACGTGAAGATGATCTGGATGATGTCGTCACGTGCGATCGATGCGCTCGGAATTGGTCCGTCAGTCGTCCAATCGAGGTCTGCGAACCGCCAGACGAAACGGAAGCCCGATGGAGCACCGCTCGCGGAATCGGGTCCGGATTCGACGTCATCACCGACCACGAGCACGTGGGCGTTGACCAGCCCCTGCACTTTTGCAACGAAGTCAGGCGACGATCGGTAGTCGATCGGCACGACGACGATTCCGGCCAGCAGGCAACCCCAGTAACAGACGACCCACTCTGGCCTGTTCTCGCCCCAGAACACCACCTTGTCGCCCTTTGACAGGCCGGCCTGGGCGAGCCGAAACGCGAAGCCGCGTGCAGCACGCCCGGCATCGTCGTAGGTGTGCTGGCGGCGGCGGTACCCATCGTCGAAGACGAGGAAGGTTCCTTTGAGCTGGACCAGATCGTGAAAGAAGTCGAGGAGGGTGTCCCGGCGCACCTGTGAATTATGATCCGGAGAACCGGACCGAATCCGGCTGAATCGATGTCATCACCTCCGCCAACCCTCGCCGTCGGCGCGGCGTACGACAGCCTCCTGCAGTCCGCCCTGCGGCAGTTCTTCGAACGCGCCACGCTCGACACCGAGATGACCCCGTCGCTGTCATCGGACGGGCGACTTGCCATCGAGCCATCGGCCAACCCTGCGGCGTTGATCGTCCGGTGGTTTGGGACTCGATACACGCTGCGCGTCCCGGGCCGGTGGGTCTTTACGGCGCATGAAGTCAGGCTTGCGCAGGCCATCGGCGCCGTGCTGGCGGCACGATTCAGCGCAATCCTCAACCCGCGCATCATCGCGGAGCGAGGCGACCTGTTCCGCGGCGCGATTGAAGATCGCTACGTCGGCGCGTTCCTGGATCCGCGGACCTACGCGATTGAAGTGCGCGAGGCACGCGCCGATCGCATCGCGTCGATCATCGAGCTGCTGCGCGTCGCGGCGCTCTCGTCTTATGAAAACAGGCCGATCACGACCGGGGTCCTGCTGCTGAGCACGTCCGAAGATCCCTATCGTCCCGGCGTTCCCCTGCCCGACTACGCACCCGCGTACGCGGAGTCGCTGACGACGATCAAGAGCTTCTACCGGCTGGCGGACGGCATTCGGACCGTGTTCCTCGCCAATTCAGAGGGGCGGCTGCTCGATCTGATCGACATCGAACGGTGGGGCAATCAGGCCTGCCGGAACCAGGTGTTGCAGGTGCCGTGCGCGAAGGGCTATCAGTCTCATGCACGCGCCACGCTCCAGCACGGCCACATCTGCGCCGTGCTGAGCCCATCGCGCGAGATCAAAGTCTTCGCGGAAGGTGCCGAGCTCTTCACGTTTCGTGGCGCCCGTTGGCACCTGCTCGATCTGCAGGCGAAATATCGCCAGTGGGCCGAGGCGGTGGGCGAGGACGCGCTGGCATTACGCCTTTTCCAGACCGCGCTCGATCTGGCGGACGCCCGCGAAGGCGCACTGTTTCTCGTCGCCCGCGACGCGCCCACAGCAGTGTCGCAACTGGTCGCGCCGGCCGACCGGCTCGACAGCAAAGCCGGCGCCTCAGCCAGAACAGGGCCCTCGCGCCGCGACCTGCTGCACCTGCTCGAGGGACGTTCCGCGACGGATTTGGATCCGAACGTGCTCGAAGCGCTGGCCTCGCTCGACGGTGCCATCGTCATGGACCGCCACGGGCGGTTGCTCGCGGCCGGTGCCATTCTTCGACATCCGCCGGCAGAGGAATCCGAGCAGGACGGTGAGGTCGAGGGAGCGCGGACGACCGCCGCGCGGGCGGCCAGCCGGTTTGGGCCCGTACTGAAGGTTAGTGAAGCCGGCGTCATCACGTTCTTCGATGGCGAGCGCGTCTGGGACATCTAACGAGGTTCCGCACGTCCACGGCGAAGTCCGGCTAGAATAGACGGCTCCGTCATGCGCATCTTTCTAACTGGCGCGACCGGCTACATCGGATCAGCGGTTCTTGAAGCGTCCCTGCGGGCGGGACACCACGTCACGGCGCTCGTCCGGGATCCGGAGAAGGCCGAGCAGGTCTCGCTTCGCGGCGGCCGTCCCATCGTTGGCGAAATCAGTAAGCCTGCGCGCTACGTCGCGGCCGCTGAGGACGCTGACGTCATCGTGCACACGGCGTCCGAGCGCACGAAGCGATTGATCGAGATCGATCGCCTCGCGATCGAAACGCTGCTGGGTGCGGCTGGCCGCCGCACCGACGGTGGCCGTTCCGCGGCTTTCATTTACACCTCGGGCGTCTGGGTGCTGGGTGGCACGGACGGACCTGCTGCCGAAGACGCCGCAGTGAACCCGATTCCGCTGGTCGCGTGGCGTCCCGGACACGAAGCGCTCGTCCAGGCGCTTTCGCGCGAGGGCCAGATTCGTACGGCGATCGTTCGGCCCGGCATCGTCTATGGCGGGGCCCGCGGAATCATCAGTGACCTGCTGAAGAACGCGAAGAACGGCCTGGTCCGCGTCGTCGGCAACGGCAGCAACCACTGGCCATGTGTCTACGATCGCGATCTCGCCGATCTCTACGTACGGCTCGCGACGCATGCTGACGCTTCGGGAATCTTTCACGCCAACGACGAAGCCGACGAACGCGTCGCGGACATCGTCGAGGCAATCGCGCGCCATGTGATGGCGCATCCGGACGTTCGTCACGTCCCGATCGAAGAAGCGCGCGCCAAGATGGGGCAGTACGCCGATGCGCTCGCCCTCGATCAGATCGTCCGCAGCCCGCGCGCCCGCGCCCTTGGCTGGACGCCCACGCTGCACTCGGTCGGCGGCAATGTCGCAGGTTTGATCGAGGAATTCCGCTCCGGGCAGGAAGCAGCGGCCTAGCTAGGAATCGTCGAAGTCCCGCTTATCCTCTTCGCTTACGCCCGGCAGAAAGTCGAAAAATGCATCCAGGCTGCGGTCGAGTGCACGCCGCAGCTGCGGAATCGTGCCGTCAATCGTGTGCAGGGTCAGACCGGCACTCTCACCATCACTCAGCGTGAGGCGTCCTTCATTCGCGCCGACGAGTGTCCCTTCCGGAACGATCCGGATGCCATAGACGAGCGTGTACCGAGCCATGGAAAAAAGTTATCACTTTCTCATCTGTCGAGCGATGACGACTCCCAGCAGGAGCGCTCCCGCACCTGCGAACGTTGCTCGCGGAACGAAGAGCAGCACGGCCGCCACCGCGGCGAGGACGCGCTCCACTGGTGAAACGGCATGGCGCACCCAGCCCGTTGCCGCAATGGCCAGTGCAACGAGCGCCAGTACTGCGGACACCGTTGCCCACATCACGTTTCCTGGCGTGGAGTGAAGCAACAGACCCAGGCCACGGGGATCGATCGTGAACGCGAACGGTACGACGAACGCCGGCGCCGTGTACTTCCACGACAGCATCGTCGTTCGAAACGGGTTGCCGCCAGTGATGGCCGCGGCCGCGAATGGTGAGAGTGCCGTTGGCGGACTGACTTCCGACAGGACCGCGTAGTAGAAGACGAACATGTGCGCGGCGATATCAGCCACGCCGACCTGCACGAGCGCGGGCACGACCATCACCGCGGCAATGATGTAGGATGCCGTGACGGGAACCGCCAGACCGAGCAACCACACCGCCAGGCCTGCGTAGAGGATCGTCAACAGCAGGTTTCCCCCGGCAAGCGCGACGATCAATCCAGCGACCTTGAGTCCCAACCCTGTCAGCGTGACGACGCCAACGATGATCCCTGCGGCAGCGGTTGTCGCCGCGATTGGCAGCACGCCGCGGCCACCGGCGGCGAGGGCCGCTGCCAGCCTGGGCGGCGCAAGCGCGGTGTCGCGGTTGAGGAAGCTCAGGACGACGGCCAGCACGATCGCCCAGTAGACCGAGCGGAACGTGGTGAAGCCTTGCATCATGAGCACGACGATCGAGGCAATCGATGCGAAGTGATACCACCCGCGCCTCGTAAGCGCAGCAAGCGTTGGAAGCTGGGTGTCGATTGGACGAAGACCAAGCCGGCGTGAATCGGCTTCCACCATCAGGAAGATGGACAAGTAATAGAGAGCGGCGGGAATTGCCGCGGTGACGATCACCTCGAGGTACGAGATGTTGAGGAACTCGGCGAGCAGGAACGCTGCCGCTCCCATGACTGGAGGCGCCAGAATCGCGCCGATTCCCGCCGCGGCCAGGACCGCGCCGCCAGTGTCGGCAGGGTAGCCCGCGCGTCGCATCAGCGGCCACGTGACGGCACCGAGCATCACAGTGTTGGCGACACCGCTCCCCGAGACCGCGCCCAGCAGATAGCCGGCCGCGGTGACCGTCCGTCCAGGTCCGGCGCCACCACCCGAGCGTCCGATCGCGGCGGTAGTCCAATCCACGAAGAAACGCCCCGCGCCGCTGTGCTCGAGGATGGCGCCGTAGATCGTGAACAGCACGATGTAAGTGGTCGCGACATCGAGAGGAACGCCGAAGATGCCCTCGAGCGTCATGTAGATCGTGCCGACGAGGCGCGCGACGCCGTAGCCTCGATGGGCGATCAGATCGAGGCCGACACGATCGAGCAGCGGGCCGGTCACGGCGTAGATGAGGAAGACGACTGCCGTGATCGGAAGAACCCAGCCGGTGGTCCGGCGTGTCGATTCCAGTATGACGAGAAGCGCGACCATGCCAGCGACCACGTCGATGGTGTTCGGGGTTGCGGCGCGGTTGACGAAGGCATCGATATCGACGAGCGGCCACACGAACGCCGCCAGCGTGAGCGCGATCCACAGACCATCCCACGCCATGTGTGTGCGTGTCGTGCCCGAGGGATACGCAACGATCGTCAACACGATCGCGATGAGCAGGAAGCTGACTCGGTAGACGTGGGGATCGACGATGCCGACGACCCAGTAGAGCGCGTAGACCGCCAACGCAAAGCCGAGCACGGCGGCGACGCGACCGCCTGGCTGTGCGCGATCGGATACTCCCGGCGCCGTATCGGTTACTGCCCCGTCCACACGTTCCGTTCGCGATAGAAGCGAATAGCTCCGGGATGGAAGGGAATGGGTGAACCGGCCAGGGCGGTTGTGAGTGAGAGGGTGCGCGCCTGCGGATGAATGGCGGCAAGCTCGGTTTGCTTGTCGAAGAGCACCTGTGTGATGTCGTGCGCGAGGTCGTCGGGCATCGTCTCGGACGCAACGAGAAGATTCGCGACCGCGGTCACCGGGATGTCGCCCTCAGTGCTGTACGTCGCCTTGGGAATGATCTCGCGATAGTAGAGCGACGGCCCAAACTGCTGTTCGAGCTTGGACAGGGGAGCGTCGGTCGGGATCAACCGCGCGGTCACTCCAGGCGAATTCACCAGGTCGAGAATGGATGCCGTCGGCAGGCCGCCGTTGAAGAAGAAGGCGTCGATCTTTCCGTCCTTGAGCGCATCGACCGATTGCGCCACGCCAAGACTCTGCTCGCGGAAATCACGACCCGGCTCGAGGCCAGCCGCTCGCAGCATGCGATGTGCGATCACTGTCGTCCCCGAACCCGCCGCGCCAGTCGAGACCACGCGTCCACGCAGGTCTGTCAGTGACGAGATTCCGCCATCGGCCCTCGCCACCAGATGTGAATAGCTCGAGTAGAGAACCGCCAGTGTGCGGACCTTGACCGCTCCGAAGTCCGTGAACACGTCACGCCCGAGCGACGCGTCCTGCGCCATGTCAGCCATCGTGAACGCGAGGTCCGACGTGCCTTGCTGGAGAAACTTCAGATTGTCCACCGATGCGGCGGTCACCTCCGCAGTCGCTTCGACGTTGTCGAGGTGCTCGGTGATCACCTTTGCGATACCGCCTCCGTACGGGTAGAAGACACCGCCGGTTCCTCCCGTCGCGATCGACAGTCGTCGTTTCGAACCACCCGTTCCAGATGATGGTGAACCGCAGGCAGCGCAGGCGAGTGAGAGGAGCAGCGTGCACGCGGCGACTGATCTCAGCGTCGGCATTCTGCACACTATACTGGCTTCGTGGGTGAAGGTGGCGTTCAGTTGGTCTCGCTCGACGACATCAGGTTGGCAGCGGGCCGAATCCGCGCGCTGGTCCGCAGAACCCCGCTGATAGAGGCCGGTGCACCGGGCGCAGACGGTGGCGCCGGGACGAGCCACGACCGAGTGATGTTGAAGTGCGAGTGCTTTCAGCCCGGTGGGGCCTTCAAGATCCGGGGCGCGTGCAACATGATCGCCCAGCTGCCGCCGGAGGCGAGGTCGGCCGGAGTCATCACGTACTCATCCGGCAATCACGGCAGAGCCGTGGCGCTCGTGGCCGAATCCTTCGGCGTGCCCGCCGTCATCGTCATGCCTGAGACGACACCGCGCGTGAAGGTCGAAGGTGTTCAGCGCCACGGCGCCGAGGTGATCTTCGCGGGGGTCACGTCAACTGACCGCAAGGTGTGTGCGGAGGAACTCGCACGCAGGCGAGGGCTCACGATCGTGCCGCCGTTCGATCACCCGTGGATCATCGCGGGCCAGGGAACGACCGGGCTCGAGATTCTGGAGCAGCACTCACAGGTGCGGGCTGTCTACGTGCCCGTCGGTGGCGGCGGCCAGATTGCCGGTGTCAGCGCTGCCGTGAAGCGGATGCGGGCGTCGGTTCGAGTCATTGGCGTCGAGCCATCGCGGGCCGCGCGAATGTCGGCGTCGGTAAAAGCGGGTCATCCTGTCACGCTCGAGTCCACAGCCAGCATTGCGGATGGTCTGCTCACACTCCGCCCTGGGGATCTCACATTCGCGCACGTGCAAGCGTTTGTCGATGACGTCGTCACCGTCGATGACACTGAGATCGCCGCAGCGGTGAAGTGGTTGTTTCACGAGGCCAGAATCGTTGCGGAACCGAGCGGCGCCGCAGCCGTCGCAGCCGCCCGCCGGGCGTCCGGACCGGACACGGTTGCGGTAGTATCCGGGGGCAACGTCGACCCGGATGCGTTTGCGGGATACATTCGGCTCTAGGCTCCAGCTCCAAAGTCCAGAGCCGTAAGCCGTTCCAGTCACGGAACCGCCGGCCCTTCTGGTTCGTCGAATTGAGCTGAACACCATGAGAACTCTGCACGCGCTTGGCTTTCTGGTGAAGGGGCCGCTCATCCTGGCGTTCCTCTTCCTCATCAACCTGATGACCTCGCCGGGACACTGGTGGGTACAGTGGCCCGCGCTTGGAATCGGCATCGCCTGGTTATTCAGCCTGTTCCGAGTCTTACGCGCGTTGGTCGTCGTCGGCGGACTGGCGGGTCTGGCCGCGTATCTCAGTCGCCAGCGGTAAAGACAGTGGCGCCATTTCCGGCGATGTTCATCTTCTGAAGATCATCATTCCCTTTTCTCGATCATCTGCTGTCGAAACCGCAATTCGGCTGGAGAGCAAGACCCGCCTTACGACTTCAACGAAGCCAGGTAGCGCAGCGCCCGAATCCCCGGCAGGAAGAAATAGCCTCCGCCGCGGACCTGCACGAACCGCGGCATCCCTGTCACGCGCGTGCGGACGGGGTCGGCCTGAATAGTGAACGCGCCGGCAGTCTTTCCGTGCGAGCTCCCGCGATCGCCAACGAGTGGATCGTCATCCTCATAGAGGCCATCGAAGCCGGGATTGTTCAGCCAGGTGTGTTGGATGAACTCGAACTGGCGCCCGATGTGGGTGTTGAAGCAGATGAAGTGAAGGCCGCGTTCGCCCGGCGCATCGCCGGCCGCCACAATATCGGCGATGTCCATCGAGGCTGCCACGGGCGCGCCATACGTGCGTCCCCGTCTGATGATCCGGTGACGCTTGCCGACCTCGATCGAGCGAATCGATCCAGGGTCAGGCTCGAGCGAGTCGCGCGGGTTGGTGCGGCGGATGTGAGCGCCGATTGGACATTTCAATCCGTGCTTGTCATCTGACCCGTGATACAGAAAGTCGTTGTCGGCGCTGAGCGCCGGATCGTCAGTGTGCGGCGACTTCACGAGCGGCGCGCCTCCGGGCCAGCGGCCGACCATCTTGGAGGCAAGCCGTATCGAATCCGGAGGATGTGTCGTGCCGTCCCGTCGGCGCGTCTTGTCTTCGCAGTACTGCCAGAAGCGCCCGACGTCCTGACTGAGCTGACGAAACACGAGATAGCTCCCGTTCATGCCGAGATCGCGCCGCGTCGGCTCGTCCGGCGCCTGGGGAAGGATGCGATCGGGATCGTGCTCTTCATGGAGGAGCGGTCGTTGCGTGTACTGCTTGTACGCGTTGAGATGGCCAAGCACGAATTCGCCGGGCGCGATCGTGTCGATTGGAGGGGCGTTCGAGTGGAGACCCTCGATTGCTGTCCGGCTCACCCCGTCACGGAATCCGAAATGCTCCTTCTCGTGCGGCAGCCAGTTGGTATCCAGCTGTTCGATCAACTCGAGGCCGCTGGTCGTCGACAGTCCTCGCTGTTCGTTCATCAGAGTGGACAGGACGCGTTCGTCGCGACCGTAGAGCATGAGCAGGACATGGGCTTCCTGGTTGCCTGGGCCGCCCCATTGCCACTTCTCCGGACTGCTCTCGCCGGAATCGCCGAGGAGCCGCTGCCGATGCTTCGTCCCGGCAATGCCTTCGCGGAATTCCGTCGAGAACTCTCCGAGCGTGTCGTCGGTGAGCCCGAGGCGCGTCAGTCCATTGGACGTGAATGCGACATTGACAGCTCGATCGATCGCGTCGCGCTGGAAGCTCGCGTTCTGAACATCGAGTGTGCCAAGCCACGTTCTCGCGCTGCGCGGCTCGGTGATGCCGAGCACGAGAAAGGTCGCATGCCGGAGGTGGCCGTAGCCGAACAGGAGGATGCCCTGAATGTCGTCTACTTGCAGCACCGGCACAGCCTGTCCCAGCGGATGCTGTCGAAGAGTCGTGCGATGACGCCCGATTCCGGCAACTGGTTGCCAACCCCGAATCGACGCAGCCAGCTCCTCGTCTCGTCGTCGTTCAGATCGTCCGCCAACCCCTCTCGGATCGCGGCGTTGTTGGCGATGTTCTTCGTCGTCAGGTGTGGATAGGCGCTGTACCACACCGGTGTTTGAACCTGCCGGGTTGGGAGGAAACGCTTGTACGCCTTCTCGTCGGTGATCCCGCCGCAAAAAAGGAAGCAGGTCCGGGGAAAGCCGTCTCCACTGCTGAAGATGGCGTTGAGTCCCCAGGCGGCCTTGTCGATGAAGTCGTCCATGTAGCTCTCGAGGCTGCCGTCATAGTTGCTCGAGAAGAAGAGCCGGCGGCGGCCGTCCAGTGGTACCCAACGCGCGAAGTGAATCGAACTGAGGCCCGACAGCGAGCCCCGGTCGTAGATGTGGCGGACGGCGTAGTTGGTCAGCTGCAGGATCGCGACGGCCAGAAAGAAACGAAACCATCCCGGCTTGAACAGCCCCGCCGCGGTGACCTGGTTCTGCATCCCGTAGTCTTCATCCGCACGAAGTCTTCTGACGGTCTCTGCGGGAGCTCGGGAGGGATCCGGCACGTCGCGTCGCTCGCGCCTCCGCAGGAGGAGAATCAAGACCGGTGACAACAGCAACAGAACTGGCAGAAGCGCGATCGCCACAACCGCGTAGCCGACCTGGTTGACCTGCTCCCTTGCGCGCCATCGTGACGATGGCTGCTCCGGCAGGTCGAGCGCCCATTTGAGGTCGGGCCGGCTGGCGACGAACGTGACGATTGATTGCCTGACGGTCGCGGCGGACTGTCCGGCGAAATCTCTGGAATCGAGATGGTCGTTGATGGCTTGCCGCAACCGTTCTTCGCTCACGATCTGCTGCACGGTCCGCCCTTGTCGATTCACGTAGAACGCTCTCGGTGGCACGTTGTGCTGGCGGAGAAAGGAAAGCCGCGCCGCCGGCGTGCGGAGAGCAGGAAGCGGGTAGCTTTCGCAGTGATCGAACAGCAGATCGAGCCCGGTCGCACAGTCGGTCGCAAGGTCGTGCAGATGCCGGTCGAGCGGGGCGTCGACGTTGGTCATCAAGGCCAACTGTGCCGGAAGTGGTTGGTCGTCGAGGTCGTTCGAGTCGTCGAACACGACGAACCGTGCGAAATGCACATTGGCGAGCTTCGCGAACGGGATGATGTCCCAACTGTCGCGGTGATCGGCAATCGTGCCGAGGATAGCCTTGACCGCCGCCACCTGCCCGGGCTTGATTCTCGCGATGACCGTGAGTGCTTCCTGATGTGGCACGGCGTGATCGACCTTGCCTGAGCGTCGCGGATCAGCGCCGCGCGACCTGCGTACCCGCCCAGCAGTCCTCGGCCAGGCGGCCTGCTCGAAAGTCCGCCTGACCAGCGGCTTCCGCTTCGCGGTTGTCGAGCGTGAAGTTCAACGCGAAGACGCGGTTCATGTACGCTCGCCCGAGATAGAACCCGGGGCGGACCATGCGAATCTCATCGCGGATGCGAAACCCGTTGCGTCCACCCAGGGCATCGGGGCTCTCGCGGTAGCCGGGAAGTTCGTCGGAGAACGTGTAGTCGATGATCACCGACTCGCGACGGCCGTCCAACAGGCTCTGGCCGCAATACAGCCGCGCCGGGAACAACAGGAACGTGTCGCGACCGTTCACCGAGAGCTTCTCGATGCCGTCGGTATTTCCGCCGGTGAGCGGGGCCAGGATGGACAGGTCTTCGATGCGGTTGCGCAGGAGACGCTGGTCTCGATAGAACACCTTTCCTTTCCAGAGCAGGCGGCCCAGTCCTTCCGTCTTACGCACGCCGAGGTTGGCGATGCGTGAGTGAAGGTGGCCGGCGATGATCTCACCCAGTCGCGTCTCGCTGTCCGTGCCGCGCGGGAAGAAAAGGTCGCCGTCGTACACGCCATCGGGGATCGGACCGGCCGTGAGGCGGCCGTAAATCTGATCGACCTGCTCTTGAGGATATGCGGCGAGTCGTTCCGGCGTCAGCCACTCGCGTTCTTCGCGCGACAGTGGGTACTCGTACTCCAGTCTCGCCAAGTCCATTCCATCGCTTCCAAAGCGCACCTCGACTGGCCGCGAGCGGTACCACCACCATGCGAGTGCGGCCACTGCGACGACTGCCAGGACGAAGACGATGCCTTTCGTTCTCACGCGCGACCTCCTCTACAGAGTGGCGAGGAAGGCCGTGAGCGCCTTCTTGTCGTCAGGAGACAACGAGCTGCCAAAGCTGTGACCCTCGTTTTCAATCTCGACGGTGCTGTTGCTGTACATCTGCTGAATGAATGGCAGATGGTCGCGACCGATCGTCGACACGATCGAGTCAGGGTTCGCGACGAGACCCGCGGTCAGCTGCTCCAGGATCTGCTCGAGCGTGGTGACGATGCGAGTCATTTCGGTGGGACCGCGTGACGCGTACTTGCTCCGTAGTCCTGCCGCGTTTGTTTTTACCAGCACGAGATCGGCGATCAGTTCCTTGTGACGGAGGTTGGCGGGTATCGCTGCCGGGATGCCGGCCGGGATCACCAACTCGAACCCCTGCGCCTGTCCCGGGAATACCGGGCCGTCGATGATGATGGGTTGATCGACAAGAGTGATCTTCGGCAAGCGGGTGGAAGGATTGAGCAGCTCCTCCACGGATGCCTTGAACAACCGGTATCGCCCTTCGACACTTGGATCGAACGTCACGCACGGCGGTGCGTTCGGCATCCGCGTCCAGCTTCCGCGCACGACGTACGGGCTCCTGTATAGCTCCAGCGGATCGGTGGCCCGGCCACACACTTCCGGCCCGACGGCGTTGTTGTGCATGAACGGGGCAAACGCCCAGACACTCAGGAGCGAGATCGGGCGGTAGTACCCGCGACCACCATCGTGCGGCTCCTGAATGCCGTCGAGTGGCGGCCTCGCTCGCAGTGTCTCGGACCCGTACTCCTCCCAGACACGCCCTGTCATGTGATTCGAGTGCAGTGCGCGCGAGCGAGACGTGCCGACCTCGGTGACCGGAACGGGTTTTTCGTTGCTGAGGAAGTCCAGCCGCAGATCGGGCTGGCCCTCGACGATGGCGTGAAAGTCGGTTTCCGCGGTCCATGGCGCGGGTTGACTCGAATGACACCGCGCACATGTCCCGGCGAAGATCGCCTTCCCGCGTACGACGGCGTTGCTGCCGAACTCTCGATTGAGCTGTGCGATGAGCGCCTCCTGCGACGAAAGGCCGCGGGCGCGATACAGATCCACCGGGCGGCTGGTCATGAAGAAGTCGGCGATGTTCTGCAGCCGGTCTTCGATGGCGCGGAAGTTGTCGCAATCACGGCGGCACTGGCCGATGTCGAAGGGCGTCTGGCCGAAGCCGCGATGCTTCGGGTCGGCCTGCCGCAGATCGGTGATGTGGTTGACCCAGCATTGTTCGGAACACGACCCGATGTTGAAGTAGACACGCTGGATGGCTTCGAGCGCTCCGATGCTGTCCTCGGTGCCCTTCAGAATGTGATGAACCGGTTCCGTTTTCATCGACCGTTCCCAGCACTTGCCATCCCGTCCCGGTTCGCACCAGCACGCGCGCTCGTCTGCGCCCCCGGCGCAGGCGGTGACTGGCCGCCACTTGAGCACCTGCTCGTCGAAGGTCGGCCGTCGCGCCAGGTTCATGATCGGGTTCATGGTGCCCGGGTTACTCACGGAGTCATTCGGGATGCCGGAGGTATCGACTGTTCCGGGCCGGGCGTGGGCAAAGGTCTGCCACTCGATGCTGCTCGGTGACATTCCCGACGCGAAGATCTCCGAGATGCGACCGTACTGATTCCCGACGAGACCGTCGATATTGTCCCAGCCGGGATGCTCCGGGTCAGCGGGTGGTGTGAGCGGGGCGAACGAGATGTGGCAGGCGCCGCAACTCATCCCGATCAGAAACGGCGGCTCGATTGAGCCGTCGATGAGGTGATTCGTCCGCGAGTCCGGCCCCGTGGCCTTCAGTGGACGGTTGAAGCCCGCCCATGTGGCCATTGAGCCATTCAAGGCTCGCCAGCGCTCGCCATCGAACCGCGGGTTCGGAAATTTCCGGAAGCCGAGAACACCGGTGGATGTCCCGAATGCCAGGTCGCACGCACTCTGCCGCTGGTCCTTCGGACCGTGCGGATCGGTGGTGCTCATCGGGGCGTCCTGGAAGTCGCACGCCGGATCCCGGTAACCCGGCATGCCGACAAACGACAGCAGCGCATCGTCGCCCGGGCAGTAGTCGAACCCGTACGTCTCGTCGAGGCTCTTCCGCGGGCAGTTCGGCGACCCAGGTGTGCAGCAGTCCGGGTCGTTGATGATGCCCCACGTCTTGAAGCGATCGCCGCGCGCCTCCGACCGCAGCACGCGATACCAGTCGATCATCACGCCCAGGCGCTGCTGAAAGACGTAGGTGTGGAAGCGCGCATTGCCCGCCGTCGCTTTGAACCAGATCTCCCGGCCCGCCCGGGCGGATGGGCTGAGTCCCTGTGCTCCCGCATGGAATCCGGGATCGAGCACCTGCGGCGGCGCCGGCTGCGAGATCGCCACGCCAAGGAAGAGCACGAGCGCGAGCGACAGGACGACGAGCGAAGGAAGAACTGGCGCGAGGCCGCGCAACTTCAAAGCCATGAAGGTAGCTCCCGCGAATCCGCGTCACGACACGAGGGATACGAGTACTACGGTTATCTGAGGGGTGCCGGGATATTAACTCAATCTTCCGAGGATTCGCTTCGCTTCCTCGACTGCGTCCTCGACCCTGGTGACCTCGCCATCGAGCTGCTTCTCGTAGATCTGTTTGAGCACGTCGCCCACGCGTGGTCCCGGGGTCAGGCCGAGAGCGAGCAGGTGGCGGCCGAGCAGGAGCGGCGCCGGGGCGCGATGCTCGACGCCAAGGCTGCGCGCTCGCGCCAGGAACCAGTCCATCGCGGAGCAGTCGAAGTTGCCAGTGCGCCCCAGGCAGTCGGCACGCGCCAGGCGCGCCAGCAACTCGAGGTCGACTTTCTGTGCGAGCCGTCGAAAGGCTCCGTCGCCGACATTCGCGGCCTTGTGCAGCATTCCCGGTTTCAGGTGGTGCGCCACCAACCCGGCCACCTGTTGCCGCACGTCGAAGCCCTCGATGGTGTGAACATTCAGTCGATCGAGCAGGCTGAGGGTTGGCGCGACGCCCGCCTGTTCGTGGTCGAGCGATCGGATCCGTCCATCGATGTACGCCGTTGTCGCCGGCTTGCCGAGGTCGTGGCAGATCGCGCCCAGCATCACCGTGATGAGCCGTGGGCGATCGAGATCACCGTTCAGCTCGCGCGCGCGGTCGATGACCATGAGCGTGTGGATCCACACGTCACCCTCCGGATGCCACTCGGGTTCCTGCTCGCAGCCGATCAGCGGAACCATCTCCGGCAAGACCTGCTCGACGATGCCGAGATCGCGGGCGAGCGCGAAACCGATCGACGGACGGGCCGCCTGCAGGAGCAGTTTCTCCAGCTCGCCCCAGATCCGTTCCGAAGGCAGATCGTCGAGTCGAATACTTCTGCAGAGTGCGATGGTCCCGTGGTCCAGGGTGAAGTCGAAGCGCGCGGCGAACTGCACGGCACGGAGCGCGCGCAGGCTGTCGTCGGCGAACGTTCGCGAGTCGACGGCGCGAAGCTGGCGGCGTTCGAGGTCGGAGCGGCCGCCGACTGGATCGACGTACTCGTTCGTCAGTGGATCCCACGAGATCGCGTTGATCGTGAAGTCACGCCGATGAGCGGCATCTTCGATCGACATGAACGGATCGCCGCGCACGGCGAATCCCTTGTGCCCGCGCCCCTGCTTCGACT
Source organism: Acidobacteriota bacterium (assembly GCA_032156805.1). GTDB lineage: Bacteria > Acidobacteriota > Vicinamibacteria > Vicinamibacterales > UBA2999 > Gp6-AA40. The sequence continues at coordinate 34,550 of JALDXQ010000023.1, read as the reverse complement.
CCCGCCTCGGGATAGCCACATCGATCTCGATGCCGTCGGAGTTGATGACCTTGAAAACCGGAAAGCTTTGGCCGACCGCCTCGACGCGCCCGAACGCTGTCAGAAGTCCAGGCAGCACGTCGCCGGGGATCCCGAAGATCTCCATGTCGATGTCTTTCGACGCGACCTGCTGCGGGCCTGTGTTCTGACTCGCGCGGGAGGCCAGTAACCTGTCGCGCACCCAGCCGCCGACAACGAGAGCGCGGCCACCGGCTTCGCGGACGCCGGCGGCAATCGCTGCGATGAGCGGTGGAGCTGTAGTACCGTTCACGACCTCGATTATCTGCGGAACATGGAACTCGCAACTGATCCAGCCATCACATTGCTCCGGGATCTGGTCGCGATCGACTCGGTGAACCCCACGCTCGTGCCCGGAGCACGCGGCGAAGCCGACATTGCCAGGCGATTGGCTGACGAACTTCGGGGGCTCGGACTACTCGTTGAGATCGCAGATGTCGCTCCGGGCAGGCCGAACGTTGTCGGCGTGCTCGAGGGCCGCAGCAGCGGCCGGACGCTGATGTTCTGTGGTCACACCGATACGGTCGGTGTGTCCGGCATGCCGAGGCCCTTCGATCCGGAGATCCGTGAGGGCAAGTTGTTCGGTCGCGGGTCGCAGGACATGAAGGGTGGCGTTGCAGCCATGGTGGGTGCCGCACGCGCGATCGTCGAGCGCGGCGGGCTGAATCGAGGCCGTCTCGTGATCGCGGCCGTCGCGGACGAGGAGCACTCGAGTCTCGGTGCGGACGCGCTCGTCAGAACGTGGCGCGCGGACGCCGCGGTCGTGACCGAGCCGACGTCCCTCGAAGTGGCGGTTGCCCACAAGGGATTCCAGTGGGTCGTGGTCGAGACGCGCGGGCGCGCCGCCCATGGCAGCAGGCCTCGGGACGGTCGTGACGCGATCATGCGCATGGGCCGCGTGTTGTCGCGCCTCGAGCGGCTCGAGCAGCGGCTTCGAGCCGGCAGCAGTCACGACCTGCTCGGGAACGCCTCGCTTCATGCCTCCATCATCGAAGGTGGCCAGGAGTTGAGCAGTTATCCGGCCCGTGCATCACTGCAGTTCGAGCGGCGCACGTTGCCGGGAGAGCCCGCCGACGTGGCGCTGACGGAGACCCTCGCCATTCTCGACGAGCTGCGAGCCGAAGACCGGGAGTTCGAAGGCGACGCGCAGCTGGTCTTCGGGCGCGACCCATACGAGATCGATCCATCGAGCCCGTTACCGGAAGCGCTGATCGAGGCCGCCACTGCGGCCGGGTGCACAGCGAACCGCGTCGGCATGACGTTCTGGACCGATGCGGCGATTCTTGGCGCCGCTGGAATTCCTACTGTCCTATTCGGACCCGGGGGCGCAGGACTTCACAGCACCGAAGAGTACGTGCTGCTGGATGACGTGTGCCGGTGTCGCGACGCGCTGGTCGAGCTCGCACGCTCGTTCACCTAGAGGGGCCCGATTTCTCGCCGAGAATCGCTCTCAGCACGAACAGCACATTGGCCGGCCGCTCGCCCAGCCGCCGCATGAAGTACGGAAACCACTCGCGCCCGAACGGCACATAGATCCGCATGCGATACCCGTCGGCGACGAACGACGACTGCAGGTCGCGACGGATGCCGTACAACATCTGGAATTCGTATCGATCACGAGTGACATTGCGCTCGGTCGCGTACGCCTTGATCTCGTTCAAGAGCGCCACGTCATGCGTGCCAAACGCGGGATAGGTGCCGTGATCGAGCAGCAGCCGCATCTGTCGAAGGTAGGCGGCATCGACATCTGCCTTCTGCTCGTAAGCGACTGACGCCGGTTCCTTGTACGCTCCCTTCACGAGGCGCACGCGCGCGCCAAGCTCGTTCATGCGCCGCAGGTCGCGTTCGGTCCGATACAGGGACGACTGCAGCACGACGCCGATGTTCCGGTACTCGAGATTCCACAGCGTCTCGAAGACCTCGAGCGTCACCTCCGTGTAGTCGGACTGCTCCATGTCGATGCGGACGAAGAAGTCATGCTTCCCCGCCGGTTCGAGAATCCGTCGCATGTTGTCGACGGAGGTGGCGCGGTCGATGGCCAGCCCGAGCTGAGACAGCTTCAGCGAGATATTGCGCTCGATGTCGGCCGCGACGATGTCGTCGATCAGTCGAACGTATTCCCGTGTGGCGGCCGTCGCCTGGGCGGTGGTGGCGACGCTCTCTCCCAGGTAGTCGAGCGTCAGCAGCAGACCCTTGGCCTGCAGGATGCGCGCTGCCGCGATGGCGTCCTCGGTCTGTTCGCCGGCGATGAACCGGCGCGCGAAGCTCCGCGGAGTAGCCATGCCGTACGACGAGGCCAGGCGCTTGAGAGTGTTGCTTCGCGACAGGAGGGTGAACATCGGCGCGACGCAGCCGTCCTGCGTCAGTGCGTTCTGGAGGGTGACTTCAGCAAGTGATCGAGCGAGCGCGCGTAGTACCGCAGCACAGTGCGGTTCCGCACCCGGACGCGTCCGCGATTGACGAGGAGGATACCGCGTGCCTCCAGTGGTTCGAGCGCCGCGTCTACAGCCTCTTCGCCGCTGCGCACACCCATGTTGGCCCCGCAGGTTTCAAGCGTGTCGATCAGCGTATCGGCGCGCTGCTCGAGCTCACGACGGGTAATCGACGGTCGCATCGCCGCTGCGACGACCGATGCCGGGAGCACCTTGTACAGGCGGCCGATCGTCTGCATGACCGCATGGGTCAGGTCGAGGACCGCGCGGCGCGAGTTCGGATCCACGCCGCTGACGTCGATCGGTGTCCCGAAGGTGACAAACGCGCGAGACCGGTAGCCGACGGCGTAGCGCACCATTTCCGCCAGCTCGTGACTGAACGGCCGCTGTGACCGCTTCACCCGCTGACGCGCGAGCACGTGATCCTCGAGCACCAGATCGTAGGAGACGGCAGTCGGTACGACGACGAGCCCCGGGTGATCGGACTGCAGCGCCGCGTGCATGAGGCCGGTCTTCGGGATCTTGAGCTCTCCGCTGTAGCTTCGCCCGCCTTCGGGATAGAAGAAGAAATCGTGTGAGCGCAGTTGCTCCGCCACATACGCCTTCAGCGTAATCAGGTAGACCGGATCCTTGGTGTTGCGCCGGATCGGGATCGCGCCGGTGACGTGCCGGTGGATCAACCCGAGGGGACCGCCAAAGAGGTTGATGCCGGCCGCGATAATTGGTGGCCTGATCCCGTTGTCGTCGAGAACCAGCGGCTCGACCAGGTAATCGGTGTGGCTCCGGTGATTCGAGGCGTAGACGACGCGCCCACCCCGGGTCGCTGCTTTGACCGGTTCGAACCGCTCGCCGATGCGTTCGACCTTGCGCAGGATCGGATAGAGAGGGTGCTTGAGCGCGCGATAAATGGAATACCGCTGCGTCGTCTTGAGCTCGTCCAGGTAGGCTTCGATGCGCTCGCGCGCGGTTCGACCGCTTTCACCGTGGCCGCCCTGCAGGTACCGAGCGACCTCTTCCCTGGAGAGCACGGCCCGTGTGATCTCGTCGATCATCGACTGGAATGCACTATATCAGCTAGACAGCCACCTCGCTACCCAGTTCCCGGCGGGCGGGCTACCGGCTCCCGAGCCGTCAGCTGCAGTTTTCCGCAAATGGCATCACCAAACTCCCGCGTACCCGCAGTGCCACCGAGGTCGCGGGTGCGCACTTTCCCCTCGGCGAGCACCTCACCAAGTGCCACCATGATCCGACCGGCCATCGCGCCCTCACCGATGTGCTGCAGCATCAGTACCGCCGACAGCAGCAGGGCCGTAGGGTTTGCAAGGTTTTTTCCGGCGATGTCGGGTGCGCTGCCGTGCACGGCCTCGAAGACACCAATGTCGGTGCCCAGGTTGGCGGCCGGCACGACGCCGAGGCCGCCTACCAGGCCGGCGCACAAGTCAGAGACGATGTCGCCGTACAGATTCGGGAGGAGCAGCACGTCGAACTGCGTGGGGTTCATCACGAGGTGCATGCACACGGCGTCCACGATGCGGTCGTCGCTGGTGATCTCCGGATAGCCCCTGGCGATCTTCTGCACGCTCTTGAGAAACAGTCCGTCGGCCATCTTCATGATGTTGGCCTTGTGGATGGCCGTGACGCGCTTGCGGCCATGCTTCCGGGCGTATTCGAAGGCGAAGGTCGCGATTCGTTCGGATGCTTCTTCAGTGATGATCTTCAAACTCTCGACGACGCCAGGCACGACTTCGTGCTCGAGTCCGGAGTAGAGGTCCTCGGTGTTCTCGCGGACGATCACGAGATCGACACCGGTATAGCGTGAAGGCACCGACGGAATGTTCCACACCGGACGGAGATTCGCGTAGAGCCCGAGCGCCTTCCGCAGTCCGACGTTCACGCTCGTGAAGCCGCCGCCGACCGGCGTCGTCACCGGCCCTTTGAGGGCGACCTTGTTGCGGATGATCGAATCGATCAGCGCCGGCGGCAGTGGATCGCCGTGTTGCTCCACGGCGAGCACGCCGGCAGCGTGTGGCTCCCAGTCGACGTGAAGTCCGGCCGTCTCGAGAATCTTGACGACGGCGTTGGTGACCTCGGGGCCGATGCCGTCGCCGGGGATGAGCGTAATGGTGTGTTTCACGATGTTTCCCTCGCCTCCCAGTAGAGAAGGACGAGGGCACCGATGATGTTCGCCATCATCAACTGCGTCGAGAGCTGGTGAAGCTCGTCAAATCGAACTCGCCGCTTGTCGTGCGCCGGCAAGCTCGAGGGGAGAGCTCCCACCTCCTGCTGGATGGCGTCGACCTCACTCAGCACGATGAAACCTGAGTACAGCGCGAGGAGCAGCATCAGCGCGACAATGCTCGAACGCACGGCGAAACCGCGCGGCCTGGGCCCGAGCAGAGCCATTGCGGTCAGTGCCAGCAGTGCGAGGACGCCGGCGCCGTATGCAACGAAGTGAAAACGTGCGAGCACGGCGCCGAAGACAGCGCCGCCGAGGAGACGACCGGTGGTCGGTTCGCTCGCCTGCAGGACCTGAAACGTGGCTGGTGCGACGACCGCCCCCAGTATGACCATCCCGCCCAGCCATACGGCCAGGGCGAGGACGTAGACATACCGCAGCGCGAGCACCCCGTCATTATAATGAGCACCTCGACGCTTGATGTCCCGACCGAGCCCTCCCACTCTCATCAGTTCGGCGCGCCTGCTCGCTGTCGCGGTTCTGCTATGCGTGCTGGCACTGTCTCCGAGTGCACAGACGGGCCCTTCCGGTATGCGCGATCCGGCATGGTCTCCCGATGGCAAACGTCTGGCGGTCGTCATCCTCGATCGCATCTGGACGACATCTCCGGACGGTCGCGAGGGGCGCGAGCTCACGCGACTGGCTGCATCGGAACGGGAGCCGGCCTGGTCCACTGATGGCAAACGCATCGCGTTCGTCGCCGACCGCGGGGAAGGTTTCGATCTCTTCGTCGTCGACGCGCGCGGCGGTGCACCAGAGCGCATGCTGCGTCTCGACGGTGACGAGCGCACACCGTCATGGACACCTGAGGGTCGCATCGTGTTCGCGCATCGCGCCGCGGACGAACTGCAGTGGGATCTGTTCATCGTCGACCCGTCGGTTGCTCAATCGAAGCGCGCTGCGCAGCGGCTGACGCAGTCTCCCGACGACGAGCTTCATCCCCGTGTGTCGCCCGATGGCCGCCGCGTCGCCTTCACTTCCAATCGCAACAGCGACGATGGTGATTTCGACATCTGGATGATGCGCTTGTTCGATCCGGCAGCGAGCGGTTCGAATGCCGGACGGGGACCGGCCGTGAGGCTTGCGCGGCAGAGTGGCTACGACGGCTTTGCTGAGTGGTCGCCCGACGGGGCACGCCTGGCGTATTACGCGGTCCGCGACGGCCTCGGCTCGACGTGGGTCACCACGGTCAATTCAGTGAGGGATGGCGACGCACTGTCGCCCGGGCGTCCGGTGTCTCCGTCGATGCTCGTGTCCAGGCACGGTGGCACGCTGACCTGGTCGCCCGATGGCCGATTACTCGCGATCGGCGAGATACCGGAACCCGATCCCGGATACAACGGCAATCCGCGCCGCGATCTGGACGATCCCCCCGCGCTCTTCAGCGACGGCCGCACGTATCGGTTGTGGATCGTTCCGGCTCCACGTGACGTGGATGAAGGTGCGCGCGCGCTGGCGGCGCCGGCATCGCCAACGACCGCTCCGTACAAACGTGCGTTCGACAGCGTGTGGGCGACGCTCAAACGCGTCTACTACCAGTCAGGTGAGGGCGCTCGGGCGTGGGATCGCCTTCGCGCTGAACTGGAGCCGCGCGCGGAGCAGGCTCGATCCGAGAATGCATTCGAGGACGTGGTCGATCAGATGGTTGCGCGCCAGCCGCTGGTGAAACCGCGCGTGACCTCGTCGCGTGCCGTCGTCGTCTCGGCTCATCCGCTTGCGTCGGAGGCGGGGCGCGCCGTTCTCGCGCGCGGAGGAAACGTCGTGGATGCCGCAATCGCGGTGTCGTTCGTGCTGGGAGTCGTGGAGCCCGATGCATCGGGCATCGGTGGTGACGGGCAGGCGGTGTTGTACCTGAACGGGATGTCCGCGCCATCGGTGATCGACTTCAAGGATCAGACGCCGGGTGCGGCGACACTCGAGAACCCGCGCATCTTCAGAGGCGCACGACTTGTCGGCGATGGCCCGCTGGCCGCCAATATTCCCGGCGTCGTCGCCGGGATGGAGTACCTGCACTCGAGATACGGCAGTGGACGGATGTCATGGTCAGAGCTCGTCGCCCCTGCCATTGGCTTCGCGGAGCAAGGGTTCGTGCTCGATCAAACGCTGCCCTCGAGCATCGCGGAAGGCCGCCAGTACTTCCAGAAGTACTCCGCGTCGTCGCGGATCTACCTGCCGAACGGACGGGTGCCCAGGGCGGGGGAGCGTTTCTTCAATCGCGACTATGCAGCCACGCTTCGCACGATTGCGTCCGAGGGTGCGGAGTCGTTCTATCGCGGATCACTCGCACGGCGCATTGCGGCTGACATGCAGGCCAACGATGGCCTGATCACCTACGACGATCTCGCTCAGTACCGCGCCATCGAGCGCCCGCCGGTCAAGGCGCACTACCGCGGACATGTGCTCTTCACCGGCGGACCTCCAGTGGGAGCCGGAGTGTCGCTGCTCGAGGCGTTCCAGGTGCTGGCCAACTACAAGCCGCGCGCGCCTGCGACCCCGTCCGCGGATCCTGATTACTGGCATTACCTGATCGAGTCCTGGAAAATGCGCGACCGTGTCGCGCGCATTGCCGATCCGGCGCTGTGGCCCGTGGACTACGAGGAGCATCTCGATGCCGGGCACGCTGCGGGCTTGTTCAATCGGATCAATCCGCGCGCCGCGCAGCTCTTTCCCGAAGACTCAGATGAGATCGGTGGCGGCCCCGAAAGGATCGGCAGCGGCACGAGCGGTTTCGTCGTCGCCGACGTCGAGGGCAACGTCATCGCGGTGACGCAGACGTTGAGTACATGGGGCGGGTCCTTTTATGTATCGCGTGGACTGGGATTCCTCTACAACAACCATCTCAGGTCGAATCGGACGGCGCAGGGCGCATACGGACAACTGAAGCCGCTCACGCGATCCAACACGGCCAACGTGCCGATGGTTGTTTTCAGGGAGAGCGGCGGCAGTCTGACGCCGCGCCTGGCTGTGGCATCAGCCGGCAACGCGTGGATTCCCGCATCCACGTATTCGATAGTGACCGGTGTGATCGATGGCGGGATGTCGATGCAGCAGGCGATCGAGGCGCCGCGTTTCCTGGTGACTCGAGATCCCAGCGATCTGAGCGGGCGCGGCGCGCGCATAGAGATTGAAGATCGATTCCCCCGGTCGGTGCTGCAGGAACTGGCGACGCGTGGCCACCGGTTCCAGAAGATCGGCCGCAAGGGAGAGCTGCGCTACGGGTTTGCGTCGGGCGCGCTGATCGACGAAGAGCGCGGTGTGGTCGAAGGAGGCGCCGACCCGCGACGGTCGCACGCCGCAACCGGTCTCGACGCGGGGTCGACGTCGAGCGAGCAGCCCTGAGTTACGGTCCCGGAAACCTCTCCATCTGTGTGATCCTGCGCGCCTGCCACAGATGCCGCCGCTCGTGCGCCGCCATTGACGCGAACGCCGAGCCGAGCGGGATCCGAATCCACGAGGCGATCGGTGATCGCACGCACGACCGGGAGAGATCGATCCCGTTGGCCTGCCGCAGCCGATCGACGTATTGCACCTGGTAGGCGCGGAAGCCAGCGAGTGTTTCCCGCTTGGGACGCTGCGGTCCTGGCTGCTTGTCGATTGACGCGCGCAGCCGCAGCCGCGCCGGAGGCTCCATCAGATGCGAGAAGAGCCGGCCGATCAGGTTGTAGTGAAACGGACCTTCCGCATACGCGCCGTGCCTGATCGCATCGGCGATGCCCTCATCGATGGCTGGCAGGTAGGAGCGGGCGGTCGCGTTCATGTGCTCGAGGCATTCCGCGATCGACCAGAGATTCGGACCCGGCCTCCAAATGAACTGCTCGTCGGCGAGCGGCGTCACCAGGACATCGGCATCGACAGATATCCGTTCGAACTGCTGACGGAACTCGTCGATCTCGCGGGCGAGTGCCAGAGGACCTTGATTGGCCATCGATCTTGACGATTCTAGCAAGAGCCCCTACAGCTGAGTTGCATGCTTTGCACTCAATCACCGCGTCCGCGGGCTCTCGTCACAACTGTTCCGCTTATAATCCGCCCGTTAGCCGGCCGAGGTGGGTGACTGGGGGGCATCATGACGAGCGATCGCGCAACCGTCGCAGGCGCTGGGGAAACCCGGACGCGCATGACCCGCCAGCAGGTTCTCGAGTTGTTCAAGCGCCGCGAGAACGCCTACGAGGACCTCGACGCCGCCGCGTTGGCCACCGACTACGCGGACGACGCCGTCATCGAAAGCCCGACCGCCGGCGTACACCAGGGCCGTGAGGCGGCGGAGAAGGCACTGCGGACGATTTTCACTGCCTTTCTGGACCTGACCGTCACAGTCGATCACCTCCTCATCGATGGTGACCACGTGGCGAATGTCATCACGCTCGAGGGCACGCACATCGGCGATTTCCTCGGTATACCGCCGACGGGAAAACGGTTCAGGATGCCTGCCGTCTTCTTCTACCAGCTCGAGAACGGCAAGATCGTGCGCGAGCGCCGAATCTACGACTTTACCGGTCTCCTCGTCCAGATCGGCGTCCTCAAAGCCAAGCCAGCATAACGCGTAGTGCTCGTAGTGTCCGGCTCCAGCCGGGCGTGCCCCCCGTAGTGTCCGGCTTTAGCCGGACCTGCTTCGCTCCGAGTTGTTCCCGAGACTGTCTCTGAACCATACTCAGATCTCCGCCGGTTGCTGCACATCCGCGGTCTCACTGAGGCACGTCTCGCGTGATTTCCAAACAGAATCTTCGAACGGTGGTGCTGGTTGCCACCGCGTGCGTCATTCTTCCTGTCGCCTCTCTCGCACAGGTCCGCCCGTCACTGCCGCCCGACAGCCCCTTTGCGGGTGGCGTCCCCAAAGGAGCGACCACGACCGACACGATCGCGCTGTCGATCGTGGATGTCATCAAACGAGCGCTCGAGCACAACCTCGGCGTGCTGCTCGCCGAGGAAGATGCGACCGGCGCGAGAGGAGCACGCACGATCGCGTTGAGCGAGCTGCTCCCTCATGTCAACGGCAACGTATCCGAGGCGAGGCGGAAGACGAACCTCGAGGCATTTGGCTTCCCGCTGCAGCAAGGCTTTCCCAAGGTCGTTGGCCCCTTCAATGTGTTCGACGCGCGCGTGTTCCTCTCGCAGGCCGTGATCGACATGAGCGCCATCAACGGCCTTCGCGCCGCCGATCACGCATTGCTGGCAGCGAGGCACTCGTCCCGAAGCGCGCGCGACATGGTGGTCCTGGTGGCCGCGAATGTGTACCTGCAGACGTTGGCGACCGGTGCGCGCGCAGAGACCGCTCGCGCTCAACTCGAAACGGCGACGACGCTGCATCAGCAGGCGATCAGCCTCAGGGCAGGAGGGCTGGTGGCCGGCATCGATGTCGTTCGCGCGGAAGTCAGGCTGAGTACCGAGCATCAGCGAGTGACGCTGGCGGAGAACGACTACGAGAAGTCCAAGCTGCAGCTGGCGCGCGTGATCGGCCTTCCCGTGGGGCAGGCGTTCACATTGAGCCAGGACGTCCCGTTCGTTCCGGTCCCGGAGATGACCCTCGAACAGGCGCTCGAGCGTGCCTATCGCGAACGGCCGGACTACCTGGCGGCGCTCGAGCGCGTCCAGGCGGCGGAAGCGGCACGGAAGGCCGTTCAAGGCGAGGCGCTCCCTTCAATCCGTGTCAACGCGGACTACGGTGCGATCGGGCTTCAGGCCGGCAGCGCGCTGCCGACGTTCAACATCGTTGGCGCGATCGACGTTCCCATCTTCGAGGGTGGCCGTGTGCAGGGCCGGCTGGCTCAGGCTGATGCCGATCTGCGAGCGCGCCGCGCTGAAGCCGACGATGCCCGCGCGGAGATCTACTACGACGTGCGCACCGCGTTCCTCGATCTCAAGGCGACCGAAGAGGCGCTGCAGACGGCGACCCGCGGGCGAGAGCTGGCCAACCTGCAGCTGACGCAGTCACGCGATCGGTTTGCCGCGGGAGTGGCATCAAACATCGAGGTCGTGGAGTCACAAGAAGCCGTCGCACTAGCCAGCGAGCAATACATCGCCGCTCAGTATGGCTTCAACCTCGCGAAAGCCATGCTCGCGCGATCCCTCGGATCGGCCGAAGAAGCTGTGGCCAAGTACCTCGGAGGCTCAGTCAGCAAATGACCACTTCCCGTGTTCGGATCCTCGCCGCTGTTGTCGTCCTCGTGGCCATTGGTGCGGGCATCTGGTGGTGGGTCGCGTCGGGACGTGAGTCGACCGATGATGCGCAGGTCGATGCGCACATCACGCCGATCGCCGCGCGTGTCGGAGGCACGGTCCTCACGGTGCCGGTCGAAGCCAATCAGGAGGTCGAAGCAGGCGCGGTGCTCGTGGAGATCGACAAGCGCGACTACGAGATCGCCCGCGAGCGCGCGCGCGCGGAACTGGCCGATGCCGAGGCGGCAGCACTGGCGGCGCACTCCGGCGTGCCAATTACATCCACGACGGCGTCGAGCAACGAAGTGACCGCGCGCGGCGGTGTGGAGCAGGCCGATGTCTCGTACCTCGAGGCGCAGCAGGGCGTCGAGGTTGCGCGGACGCGACTGTCGACGGCGCAGGCGCGCCAACGGGAAGCAGATGCCAACGCCGCCAAGGCGAGCCGTGATGTGGAGCGTTTGAAGCCGCTGCTGGCAAAGGACGAGATCGCCCAGCAGCAGTTCGACGCGACGGCCGCGGCCGCCACTGCCAGCGCGGCGGCAGCCGATTCCGCCGCGGCGCAGGTGAAGGAAGCGGAGCTCGGTATCCGGGTGGCCGAGAGCCGGCTCGCACAGGCCAGCGTCGGAAAGCAGCAAGCATCGGCGGAGCTTCGTACCGCACAGACCGCACCATCGCAGATCGCAGCATCACGTGCGCGTGCGGCCGCTGCGGACGCCAAGGTGCGGCAGAACATGGCCATCGTGAAGCAGGCGGAGCTGAATCTCGAGTACGCGACCGTTAAGGCTCCCGTGAAGGGCATCGTCAGCCGGAAGAGCGTCGAGATGGGACAGGTGATTCAGGCGGGGCAACCGCTGATGACGGTGATCCCGCTCGACCGCGTCTGGGTGACGGCGAACTTCAAGGAGACGCAGCTCGAACACATGCGTCCGGGTCAGCGCGTGACGATTGAGGTCGACGCGTATGGAGGGCTTGAGTTCAACGGGAAGGTGGAGAGCCTCGCGGCAGCGACCGGTTCCCGCTTCAGCCTGTTGCCGCCGGACAACGCGACGGGCAACTACGTGAAGGTCGTGCAGCGCGTGCCGGTGCGGATCCAGCTCGATGAAGGGCAGGATCCGGAACATCTTCTGCGCCCAGGAATGTCAGTGGTTCCGACTGTCTATACGCGGTAATTCGGAGTTCCGATTCTGCATTCTGCATTCTGCATTCTGCATTCTGAATTCTGAGTTACGTAAGCAAGTGACAGAGAAACAAGTCAACCCGTGGTTAATCGCGTTCGCCGTGATGTTCGCCACCTTCATGGAGGTGCTGGACACCACCGTCGTGAACGTCTCGCTGCCGCACATCGCGAGCACCCTCTCGGCCACGACCGATGAAGCGACGTGGGCGCTGACCTCCTACCTGGTCGCCAACGCCATCATCCTGCCGATGACGGGATGGCTGGCCAGCCGCTTTGGTCGCAAGCGTCTGTTGATGTGGTCTACGGCCGGCTTCACTGTCGCCTCGTTTCTGTGTGGTGCTGCCCCCAACCTGGCGTCGCTCGTGATCTTCCGCATCATCCAGGGCGCAACCGGCGGAGCGCTCCAGCCGCTCTCGCAGGCCGTGCTGCTCGAGTCCTTCAAGCCGGAAGAACGCGGCCGCGCGATGGGGTTCTGGGGACTCGGTATCGTCGTCGCGCCGATTTTCGGCCCCGTGTTCGGCGGGTGGGTGACTGAAAACTACAGCTGGCGATGGGTCTTCTACATCAACCTGCCGGTGGGCATCGTGTCGCTCATCATGACGCAGCTGTACGTCTTCGATCCGCCGTACTTGCGGCGTGAGTCGAAAGGCATCGACTACTGGGGCATGGGGATGCTGGTTGTCGGCATCGGCGCCCTGCAGTTCGTGCTCGACAAGGGTCAGCAGGAAGACTGGTTCGCGTCGACGATGATCCGGACGCTCGCCATCGTCTCGGCGGTCGGGCTGATCGCCCTCATCGTGCATCAACTGCGAGCCAAGGAACCGATCATCGACCTGCACCTGTTCACCGATCGCAGCTACTCGGTCGGGGTGTTCCTGATGACGGTGCTCGGCTTCGTGCTCTACGGAAGCCTTGTGCTGCTGCCGATCATGCTGCAGACGTTGTTTGGCTATCCGTCGCTCGAAGCTGGAGAAGCGATGGCGCCTCGTGGCATCGGCTCGCTCTTCATGATGCCGCTCGTCGGGATGCTCACGACCAAGGTCGATGCGCGAAAGCTGTTGGCGCTCGGGTTGTTCATCGGCGGCGGGACGATGATCTGGCTCGGTCAGTTGAATCTCGAGGCGGGCTACTGGGATATTTTCTGGCCGCAACTCCTGCAGGGCGCTGGCCTGGCGCTCCTGTTCGTTCCTCTCACGACTGTCTCGATGGCGACCATCGCGCCGCAGCGCATGGGATACGCCACCAGTCTGTTCAACCTGATGCGGAATATCGGTGGGGGCATTGGCATCGCGGTGACCGGGACGATGCTGGCCCGTCAGCGTCAGGCGAACGGCGCGTTACTTGGCGAACACGTCAGCGTCTTCGATCCGACGACGACCACCGTGCTCGAGCAGCTCAAAGCCGGCTTCATGGCTGCTGGTTCTGACATGGTCAGCGCCACCAATCAGGCCTACCTCGCGCTCTACGGCATGATTCAACGTCAGGCCGCCATGGTGGCGTTCGTCAGCATTTTCAGGCTGCTCGGGATCCTGTTCCTGCTGCTCATCCCCCTGGTGCTCATCATGCGCCGGCCCAAAGGCAGTGCGGGGCCGGCAGCCGGCGCGCATTGAGGTCCGGCTCAAACCGGACCATCTCCGCCGGATTACCGCTGATTTCATTCGCAACAAACGCCGATACTGGGTTCGGGGCAGCGAGATGAATTACGCGTCGATACTCGTCGTGGCGGCCTTGTCGACGGCCGTGGTGACGGCGCAACGAGGAGAGCCTCGGCGGGCCCTGCCGGCCTCATTCGAGGTTGTCGTGGGCCAGCGGTTCGGCCCGATTCGCGAGACGACGACTCGTGAGGAACTCGAGACGCTCTTTGGCACCGCTGTTCGCGACGTGGATGTCCACCTCGGCGAAGGGTTCTGCACGCGCGGGACGCGGGTCTTCGAGCAGACTCCTGACGAAATCGACCTGGCTTGGCAGGATGCTGCGCGATCGCGCGTCGCGTTCGTTCGGGCCGCCAGGCCCGGCGGACAATGGGTCACCCGCCGAGGCGTGCGGGTGGGCATGCGATTGTCCGAGCTCGCGCAACTCGCCCGCGAGGTCCTGACGTTCTCAGGATTCGGCTGGGACTATGGCGGCGGAATGTCGTGGTCGGAAGAGGGCGCCAATCTGAGGCTGCGCGTCGCGCTCGATCCCGAGGACAACCAGATCGCGCACACGTTGCCGGCCTCTGATTCGATCTATGGCGACAGGCTTGTTCGCTCGGATCATCCTCTGATCCGCAGCTTGCGAGTTTCGGTTTATGAGATGGAACAGTCGTGGGGAATGCACTCCGGCGAGCGCGATTGCGGGTGAGACGATCGCCTCACCCGCATCCCATCAGCCTTACGACGCAGGCTCGATGCGGAGCAACGCTCCGTCATCTTCATCCGTGATGACGTAGAGCAATCCGTCGGGCCCCTGCCGCACGTCGCGAATACGCTGATGTAACTCGGTGAGCAGCGTCTCGCGACGGAGCTCCTCGAGCTTGTCGTTCATGACCACACGTTCGAGCCCGCCGGTGCGCGGTACCTCGCCGCGGCGTGCGCTGCCGACGAACAGATTGCCCTTCCACGCGGGATACCGATCGCCGGTGTAGAAGGTCAGCCCGGTGGGTGCAATCGACGGGATCCAGATGACGAGCGGCGCCTCGATGCCCGGTCCAAGCGGGTTGTCACCGATGCGCGGTCCCTCGTAACTGCGTCCGTAGGTGAAGGTCGGCCAACCGTAGTTGCGTCCCGGCAGTATCACGTTGACCTCGTCGCCTCCATTTGGCCCGTGCTCCGCCGCGACGACGGTGCCAGTCGCCTCGTGCACGGCGAGCCCGAGCTGATCGCGATGTCCCAGCGAGAACACCTCTGGACGCAACCCTGACTTGCCGACGAACGGGTTGTCCTTCGGCACCTTACCGTCGTCCGTCAGACGCAAGACTTTGCCGTACACCGTATCCATCTTCTGCGCCTGATCGCCGAAAGGAGCACCAGTGGTCATGTAGATCAGGCCGTCACGGCCGAAGGCGAGGCGTGATCCACTGGCGCCGTTGCTCCAGTCTCCCGTGAAGACGTCCTCCACGGCAGTGATCGCCTTGCCGTCGAAACGTCCACGCGCCAGCGTGACGGCACTCTGACGTTGATTCGGGTTCTGGCCGACATCGCCCGCCTTGTTGTAGGTGAAGTAGACCAGTTGGTTGGTGGCAAATTTCGGGTGCAGCGCGATTTCCTGCAAGCCACCGCCCCGGAATGCTGGTTGTGTGGGAATGCCCGCAACGGGCTCCGCCTCGAGCTTCGCCTGGCTGCCCGTGGCGCCGCGGACCATCCGCAGCCGCGCGCCGCGCTCGGTGACGAGCGCATCGCCGTTTGGCAGGAAGGCCAGGCTGAAGGGGTGCGCCAGCCCCCGCGCCACGACGACCACGCGAATCTTGTGCTGTTCGGCAGTGTCGAACGTGTACGGCGTGCTGCTCAGGGTGACCGGCGCGATGCCGATCTGCGGTTGCCCCTGTTGAGCGACGGCGGCGACCGTGAGGATCGAGAGGCACGAAACGATGAGGACTGACCAGGCCTTCCACGTTCTGCACAACATGCTTTGGCTCCGACATGTAGAGGCGGGTCTTCAGACCCGCCGGTACGACCGCTAATCGACCACGGCCTGGGCGACGAGATCCTCGAACTCGCGCTGAACTTCTCCAATCGAGGTCTGCACCATCAACACCCCGACCAGTTCTTCTTTCGGATCGACGAAGAAATGCGTGCCCTGCGCGCCCGACCACCCGAACGTGCCGTCCGATAACATCGTGCCGCGTGCCGCGTGATCGGTCACGACACGGACGCTGAGCCCGTAGCCTTCTCCCGCCGGGCGTCCCGGCAGCGTGTCCGGTACGTGGACGGCGCTGAACATCTCGACCGTCTTGCGTCCCAGCAGCTGCTGGCCATTCAGTTCGCCATTGTTGGCGAGCATCATCCCAAGCGGGATGTAGTCCTCGGCCGTGCTGTAGAGCCCGCCGGAGCCGCGGAAGTACACGTTTCTCGACATCGTGTCGTTCGGCATCACCGCCTTGGTCAGCCCCTTCTCACTGCGCTGGTAGACGCTGGCGACGCGCGGCATCTGCGTGTCGGTCGGCCAGAACGTGATGTCGGTCATGCCGAGCGGATCGAAGATGCGCGTGCGGAAGAACTGATCGAGACGTGTACCGGAGGCGACCTCGATGATGCGCCCGAGAGTTTCGAAGCCGGCGCCCGGGCTGTAGGTCCAGCGCGATCCCGGCTGGAACTCGAGCGCCGTCGAACCCAGGCGTGGGATGTAGTCAGACAGTGTCTCGCCATCCTTGCGAGCCACCTTGGCAATGTCGCTGTTGCCCATCGGTCCGCTGCCGAGACCTGAGATATGCGTCAGCAGATCCTTCACGGTGACGGCACGCGCGGCCGGAACCGTGTAGAACCGCGGATCGCTGTCGTTGCCTGCGCCTGCACCGCGGCCACCGGCCGGTACCGGCTGGGCGACCGCGACCTTCATGTCACGGAACTCCGGAACGTATCGACTGACCGGATCGTTCAAGTGCAGCTTGCCTTCTTCGACAAGCATCATCACCGCGACGCCGATGACCGGCTTGGTCATCGAGGCGATGCGAAACATCGAGCCTGTCGACATCGGCTGCTTCGACTGCAGATCCATCACGCCGCGCGCGGAGTGATGCACGACCTTCCCCTTGCGCGCCACGATCGTGACGGCGCCGGCGATGTCGCCGGCGGCGATGCGCCGGTCGATCATCTGCGTGATGCGCTGAAGGCGTTCGGAGGACATCCCGACGTCTTCAGGCTTGGCTGTGGGCGAAGATGCGGTCGACGCCGGTATCGTGAGTACGGTGAGGAGGAGTGCGCACAGGGCAGCAGTCTTCATGGACGATCTCCTGTCGAAGAACATGGCCGTAGGAATGCGCAGGAATTATGGGCCGCGGCTCGGGTGCAGTTCAACCCGGGAGGAAACGGAGAGCGTGCCTCTGCGTCTCCGTGGCGATCCGTTTGCCCCGCCTTCTCTGTCGCTCAGGTAAATCAATCGGGCGTCGGTTGTTCTACGGAGTCGATGACGAGCACCTCGGGCGGGCCCGCGCCCGCGATGACAACGGCGAGGGACACGGTTCGCATGGCGCACCTATCGCGAAGTCAGCAGCTTTGGACCGAATGACGGTGGCGTTGGAACCGCTTCGTAGATGTCCATGCTCTGATCCGAGAACACCGCGTAGCGGCACGGGTCACGCGTGTCCTTGATCGAGAACGAGTAGCTCGTCCCATCCGTGTGCAGTTGCACGCGAAATCCGTCCGGAGGCGTCGGGACGTTGAACAACTCGTCGAGCGGCAGATATGGCCCCTGGCCGGGTCGCGCCAGGCGCCGGGCGATGCGTTGCGCCTGATTGATATCGTCGGCCAGCTCGACGGCCTTTTCCCGCCGGGTGCGATCTTCTCGTGTCTCGTTCTCGTCGTGCAGACAGGGGCGGCTCCGGGGCTGGGCCTGGACCTGCGCCAGCGCCACGGCGGCGCCCGCGATCGCGACGCAGATGGTGAGGATGACGATGTGAGATCTCCGCATGCGACCTCCGCTTCGCACATTTTGACGCCGGCGGCGCTCGAGCGGACTGCGAAAGTTGACAGACGGTGTATTACAACTACAATGTGGTAGTAATGCAGCTCGGGGAATTCGAATACCTCATGTTGACCGCGGTGGCGCGGCTCGGAGAGGGCGCCTACGGCGTTGCGATCCGCCAGGAGATCGAGGACGCCACCGGTCGCCCCTGCTCCCTCGGCGCGCTCTACACCACCATCGATCGACTGGAGACGAAGGGTCTGATCAAGACATCGATGGGCGATCCGACGCCGGAGCGCGGCGGGCGTCCGAAGCGCATGGTGCGACTGACGCCCAAAGGGACCGAGGCGGCTTCCGCCTTCTATCAGGCGGTTCAGCGCGTGAGTCGCGGTGTGGCGTGGGCCAGCAAGTGAGGGGCTGACGTGATCGCGCGAGCCTGCTGGCTACTCGTCGAACTCGTGTCTCGCCTGCTCGATCGGCCTGAACGCGATGTGGTGCGTGGCGACCTTGCCGAGTGCGGCGCCGGCGCTGGCCGGGCGTTGCGTGAAGTGCTCGGATTGGTCGTTCGCCGGCAGGCTGCCGCGTGGTTCGACTGGCGTCCCTGGTTCACGCTCGCCGCCATCGTCATTCCGATCGGATTTCTGCTCAGCCACGTGTCGCGCTGGTGGGGAGTCCACCACGCCATCAACCTCGCGAACTATTGGGTGCTCTGGGATTTCTCGTACCTCGCCTATCCGGGTTATCGAAACGACGTGATTCGCTTGGCCGTGTGGACCGGTGCCGCGTGGCTCGCGCTTGCTGGCTGGTCGTGGACGACGGGATTCCTCGTGGGTCGTTTCTCTCGACGAACGCTCTGGCTGACCGTCCTGCTGTTCGCTCTCGTGATCTTTACAGCGACATTGGGCACAGTCACGAGCGCGCAGCGATCCCCGAATCCATCGCTGAAGTACCACCTGACCTTCGTCGTGTTCCCCCGCCTGCTCCGCACGTTTCTCGTGATGCTGCCGATGGTATGGGGCGCCTATCGAGGGAGCCGGGGGACCACGCCCTGGTTTGGCCCAACCCTGCTTGGCGTGCTTCTGCTCGCGGGCGCGAGCTTCCTGATCTCCCAGGGCCTCGAGAATTCAGTTGTCTTCGGCCGAGGCCTGGTTCCGCAGGATCCGGGGCCGGACGGGTTCGTGATGTCCGCCGACGATCCGCGGCCGTGGTGGCCGCTGTCCGTCGTGATGATGTGGCCAGCCGTCTGCGTCCTGGGGCTCTCGCTTCAGCAGCGACGGCACGCACGCATTATCGTCGCGCGCTGACATCAGGCCTCGATGCCGATCTGTTTCAAATGGTGTGTGAGGTGGCGCACGTAGTCGGTCGCGATGAACTCCAGCGTGACATCACCCTCAGGCGAGTGCCACACGTGGCCCAGCGCTGCGTCGTCGAGCGACTCAATGACCGTCGCAAGATGACGGTTGTACGCGGACCACAAAGTGACGATCTCGCTCCACGGTGTTTGCTGGTAGCGATTCAGGCGGACCCAGTTGTCCTGGTCGTATCCCGGGAGACTGAGCTCCGGTTGCAGTTGAAGCCGCATGAAGCGCTGGTGATTGTTGGCAGCCGAATCGATCAGGTGTCCGAGGATTTCCTTCTTCGACCACTTGTTCGGGTTGGACTTGTGAGCAGCCGCAGCCTCTGAGATGGCCGAGAGATGTGGCAGCGCACCAGCCACAACGGATGAGAGTGAAGTGACCATGACATACAGTAGCCGGGCTTGTGAACCCTGCTCAAGACCGGCTCTTCATGATCTCGTTCAACAGCGTGACCAGCGCCTGAGCGCTCACGGGATCAGAGACGGAAATCGGCAGATCGTTCACAGCCACGCCGCCCCCGTCCTTCTTGAATCCGACGCTCTTGATGTTTCGCCACGAGAGCGTGTGGGCCGCTGTTCTTCGCGTGCTGAGCCTGGGGTTTGTTCTTTTTCACGACAGCCACTGCCGTTGTCGCTGGCCGGGCAGGTGGCGTTTCTTCCGGGGCCGGCGGCGGACTCGATTGGCTGGCTGTCGTCGACGCGGGTCCGAGCAGGCTCCACAGGCCGTCGACCAGGCGCGTCATGTGGTTCTGAAAGTCGCGACCTGCACGCACCTCCGCCGCGTTTCGGAAGATCAGGTCCCCGATCGACTCCGGGAGATCGCCGGCCGTCGGCATCTCTGCAGCCTCGACGAGAACCGGTACGACGGGAATCCCTCTGGCAAGGGCGGCCTCAATCTCCATGCGCACGTAGTCGCGCGGCTCGAACAGTCGATTCTTGCCGGTGCGCTCCTCCGGCATGAGCCATTTGTCCCCAATCAGCACCAGCAGCGCACCGCACTCACTGACGGCAGCTTCGATGTGCTTCCGAAAATCTGCACCAACTGGAATGTTGTCGATGTCGAAGAAGACGGAATCAGCGCCAAATCGGCGCTCGATGTGGTCCCTCAAAGTCGCTGCCACGTAGGGACTGTCCTGGCGGCGGTATGAAACGAAGATCCTGGCCATCGAGTACGGCTCATCCTAACTCCGTTTTGGGTCTCGCGAGTGCCTTGCTGCTGGCACTTGCTGCGCCTGCCGTTGGTCAGAACTCACCACAGGACTACCCGCAGTGGCGAGGCCGGCAGGGCGACGGATCGGCCGCTGCGTTCATCGCACCCGCGACGTGGCCCGACCTGCTGATGCGCGGCTGGCAAGTCGACGTGGGCGAAGGCTATGCGACGCCACTCGTCGTGGGCGACGTCGTCTATGTCTTCACACGCCGCGAGGGACGAGAAGTCATCGCCGCGCTCGATGCGGCGACTGGTGTCGAGAGGTGGCGGTCATCGTATCCCGTGCCCTATACGCCGAGCAGTCCAACCGCAGCGCATGGCTCGGGGCCGAAGGCCACACCGCTCTTTCACGAAGGCAAGTTGTTCACGGTCGGCATCACCGGCATCGTCTCGGCGTTCGACGCGAGCAGCGGCAAGCAACTGTGGCAGACCGACGCGCCTGCCGAAGTGCCGTTCTACAGCGCGGCGGCGTCTCCCGTCGGCGCCCCTGGTCTGGTGATCGCGCATCCAGGCAACTACGGGCCGCTCACGGCGTTCGACGTCAACACCGGGGCGATCAGATGGACGGCCGGCGCCGGTGGGTTCTTCATGTCGCCGCTCATCGTCACGCTCGCCGGAACCGAGCAAGTCGTCTCCGTCACACAGGACGGTGTGATTGGCGTGTCTCCCGGCGATGGCGCCGTGCTGTGGCGCTATCCGTGGCCGGGTGGCGGACAGGGCGGGACGATGCCGATTGCGTACGGTGACACGATCATCGTGAGCGCCTCGCGCAGTGGCGTGACAGCGTTGCGGCCGGTCAAGCGCGATGCGGCATGGGTGGTCGAGACGGTCTGGCAGACCAACGACGTCTCGATGTACCTGAGCAATCCGGTTGTCATTGGCGATGCGCTCTACGGTCTCTCACAGCGTTCGAGCGGCGAGTACTTCGCGCTCGACGCGCGGAGCGGCAAGGTCCTGTGGCTCGGGCCGCCGCGTCAGGCCACCAACACCGCGGTCGTGAAGGCAGGCGATCTACTGTTTCTGCTCGACGATGATGGAGAGCTGATTGTGGCGAAGGCGAGCCGGGAAGCCTTCGAGCCGCTGAAGCGCTACACGGTCGCTGACCGCGCCACGTGGGCGCAGCCAGCGATCACCGGGAACCGGATCGTCGTGAAGGATGTTGGCGTGCTGACGCTATGGACTGTGGAATAGTTCATTTCAGTGTGAACGTCATCTGCATCTGAACGACAACGCGAACCGGCTCCCCGTCGCGAGTACCGGGCTGGAACGTCCACAGCTTCACCGCATCGATCGCTTGCTGATCGAGACCGTACGTCGGATCAAGTGACTGCACGATTGTGACGTCGCCGACGGACCCATCGGTGAGCACCACGGCTTCGAGAAGAACCGAGCCCTCAATCTTGGCCTGCATGGCCTGAGGGGTGTATTGCGGACGTTCCTCGTACACCGGGACCGGCAGCGTGAGCTGCGTGGATCCGTTCTGCTGGGGCCTCACCGGCGCCAGTCGAGCGGCGAGCTCCTGCGCCGATTCCGCCGTGAAATTCCCGGTGATGGTGGCGCTGTCGCTGATCGGCCCTCTGAGCGTGAGTGCGGCAATGACATTGCCATTGAGCACGATGGCGACCGGCTTGCCCACATGCGCGGCCGACCCGGCCTTGATCCGTGCGGACGCCTGATCGCTGAACCGCACGCCGATGGCGAATTGCCCACCCATATCGATCACGCGCGCGCTCGTCACGTCGGCGTCAGTGGCCAGGGTTGTTGTGTGAAGGTAGATCCGGCGGCCCGAATCCGGCACCGACGCCTCTCTGAGCCCGGCGGCTGGTGCCGTTTCGGCGAGTCTGATCTCCAGCCGTGCACCAGGCTGCGCAGCTAAAGCGAGCGCCTTCAGATCCAGCGGCAGCGCTCGTGCCGCGGCGACCGAGGCACCGCCCATCAGGACGGCCAGGAGCGAAATGGTCCATGCGAGTCGTCGGAATGACATGTGGGTCTCCTTCGAGAGCTCCTGGAACCGCGACTTCAGATGCCGTCGCCGCAGGAAGGCGATCGACAGCGAGGTGCTGCTGCCGCGATCGGCAAACGCCAGCAAGGTGTTCATGTAAGTGCGCTTCGACACCGCGCTCGAGACGACGAGTCGATCGATCACGTGCTCGCGCGCGAGCTGTATTTGCTCGACGAGCCACCAGACCGCCGGATGAAACCAGAACAGCACCCGGAGATGCTCCTCGAGCACGATCCACACCCAGTCGCGTCGTGCCACATGGAGCAGTTCGTGATGGGCGACGGCACACTGCGCCTCGGTCCCCAGTTCGCGAAATCGCTCCGGCAGGAGGATCACCGGGTGCAGAAGGCCGAAGGTAACCGGCTGCTTCAGCACCTGCGACCATCGAAGCTCGGCACGTGGCGCGAGCGATGCCCTGAGCGCTTCGATTTCTGCGCCGAGCGTGGCAGGCGTGCTCCGGCGCCGCTGCTGCCGCAGACCCCACGCGGCTGCCAGCAGCCTCGCGAGCCCGAGACCGAGGCCGACACCCCAAATCCACAGGATGTCGACATTCGTCGCCGCGGGCGCGGCGATGATCACCACCCGTGTGTCAGCAATGCTTACGGGAGCGAACGCGACAGACAAATCGATCGGCTCGCTCTGTGCGGGAGCGAGAAGAGGAAGCAGGAGGCACAGGACGCCCACGACGCGCCAGTACGCAAGGCGCACCGCCGGAACGGCCCGGCGAGAGAGGAGCGTCGCCGCCACCGCCGCGAACGACACGACGAGGAGGATCTGCGCGCTGTAGACGACAAGGGCAAGAGGTGCAGGATCCATCACTCAGCCTCGTCGATGAGCCGGCGCAGTTCTTCGCGCTCGCTGTCCGACAACTCGCTCGACGTCACCAGGTGCGCGAGCAGCGGCCCCGACGATCCGTCGAATACGCGCTCCACGAACTCGCGGACCATGGCCGTGACGACACGACGCTCGGGGATGGCGGCGCGATATCGGTAGGCCCGTCCGTCAAGGGCCTTCTTCAGGTAGCCCTTGCCCTCGAGCGTGTTCATCATCGTCATGACGGTGGTGTAGGCGACGGAGCGGCGCTCGCGCAGTGTCTCGTAGACCTCGCGCACGGAAACGTCCTTCTGCCGCCACACGACTTTCATGATGGCAAGTTCCTGCGCGCCCAGATTGGGCAAGTTGTGAGCCATGTCGTGCGCCTTCCAGGTCCGGCTGAAGCCGGACACTACGTCGGGTGTGTAGCGTCTGGCGTCAGCCACGTCGTCCGGCGAGAGCCGGACTCCATGTCTACTAGTCGTATAGTACTTGCGAACTAGTTGTCAAGGGCGGGAGGCGGCAGCCTCGAAAGTGGCCCATGGAATGGGGCGTCCGTGCATCGGCACCAACCGCGCGACATCGAGCTTCAGCTTGCGCACGGCGTTGAAGAAGCTGCGCTGATCCCCTGAGATCGCCGTGGGCATGGGATCCAGTGTGTTGACGAGATCGGCTTCGAGCAGCAGCCGTTCCCGTGGCAGGTACGCCATCAGCATCCCTTCGACGTGCTGAAGCGGATTGACGTAGTGGATATGCATCGTGCGAGTGCCGTCGGTGATGACGTAGTTCTCGCGCACGGTCTCGAAGTAATAGCCTTCTGCCAGCTCGGTCGGCGGCCAGAGCGAGACCATGTCGGGGCGCAGCGTGCGCGGCGCGTAGTTGATGACGTCGCGGTTGAGAAAGTCGTAGTTCTTCCAGTGTGTGACGACTGTCGCGCCGATGTGGTTGTACGCGCGCAGCCCGCCGGTGTGGTCGAAGTGTTGATGCGAGTTGACGACGAAGCGGATCGGCTTGTTGGGGATCAGGCGCACGACTTCCTCGATGACGGCGAGGCTGCGTGCTTCGCTGAGCGGCGCATCGAAGACGGCGCTGAAGGTTGCGAACTCGACGGCGACGCTGTTGTGCGTGCCGCCGGCCAGCAGGTAGACGCCGTCGGCCAGTTTCTCGGTCTCGACGCGCATCGGAAAGGCTGCCGATCGGACCGGCTCTGGAACGGTGACCGGATCGGGGCAGACGTTCGCCCGTACGTCTTTGAGCGTGCCGCCGAACGCGTTGTGTCCGGCCGTCGTTGCCTGCGCCCCGAAGTTGTCGTCCCAGCCCTGGTGTGAGTGCCAGTCAGTGGGGAACCTGATGCCGCTGGCAAGGTTCACGTAGCTGGCGTTGGTGAACTCGTGCTCGTAGTTCATGTCGCCGAGGGTCTCGCTCGGCACCCACGTGTGAATCCGTTGCAGCAGGTTCTCCCTGTTGATGGTTGCGTCGACGCGGTACTTTCCCCAGGTGATCGACACGACGCGCATCCGCTCGGGGGAGACCTCCGGTCCGTCGCGACCCATCTCGCCCAGCTCCCAGCGCCACACGGCCTTCGGGTTCGCGCCGGGCAGCGCCGCGGCCTTCAGGAAACCATGCGGGTTCAGCACGAGCTCGACGGGAAAGATCTCGGCGATGTCCGGTGAGAGTGCGACTGGCGGCGACCCCGCTCCATCCATGTACCACGCGTGCGAGCCATTCAGCATGAACGTCTGGTGCACGTTCTTCTGCAGCGGTCCGTCGTCCCAGCCGATCCCGTACTTCCACCCCGCCGGGTTGAGCCCAGGCTTCCGATCGAACTCCTCCTTCATCGACCAGTTGTCCCAGTTCATCGTCCGCGTGTAGGAGGCCATCGAATCGATGCGTGGCCAGTCCACGTTGCGAGCCGACTCACGGGCCTGACCGAGCGCGCCTGAATAGGCTGTTCCGCCGATGGTGACGCACCGCAGGTTGTCGGTCCCGATGGCCTGGCGTGCCGAGGCAAGGATCGGAGCAGGGTCGAGGTACCCGGGTGGCAGCTGCCGCTGCGTTGCAACGACGACACCCGTCAGCGTGACGGCGGCGAGAACGGCAAAAACCCTCATCATGACGTCTCCCTCGCGGATCGGTGGGTCAATTTCTGGAGGGGCGATTCTCTCATGTGCAACTTCTCGAAATCTGGTAAATAAGGAGCCACGCAGAGGTGTACTGATGGCCCAGGTTATTCGACGTGTCGTGGGTTGGGTGGCTGCCGTTATCGTGCTGATCCTCGTGTTTGGCGGCGGCTGGGTGACTGGGCGTTTCGGTATCGGCGACGCGGCAGTCGAGCCGTCGTCGCTCACCGATCTCGAGCGGCAGTTCACCGAGCGGATGCGGAACGTGACGCTCCGCGGCTCCTTCACCGTCGATGGGCGGGAGGGCACGCCGCGAGAAGATCGCTATGACATCGAGAGCGTCGAGAAGGTCGGCGACGATCTGTGGCGGTTCAATGCCGGCATGTCGTGCTGCGGCGTCAACGGCACCATCCCGATGGTCATCCCGATGCGATTCATCGGTGACACGCCGGTCATCATGATGACCGACACCAGCATTCCGGGGATCGGCACGTTTACCGTCAGGCTCTTCTTCTACGGCGATCGCTATGCCGGCTCATGGCAGCACGGCAAGGTAGGTGGGTTGATGTCGGGCCGAATCGAAAAGCGCGCTCCGGCGACGCCAGCGTCCGAGTAGAACGAAGAGAACGAAGAACGAAGAACGAAGAACCGAGAACGGAAGAACAGCCTTACTGACCCAGGATCTGCTCGAAGAAGGCGAGTGCTCTCGGATCGCGCGACTGCCCCAGCCAGAACATGGCCTGCTTGCGCACGGCCGCATCGCGATGACTGCGCGCGACTTCAATGAGCTTTGGTACGCCCTCGTCCTTCGGCAGCTGACTCAGCGCAAACACAGCCTTCTTCCTCACGTCTGTTTCCGGATCGTCGAGCCCGCCCGTGATCGTCCCGATTGCCTTGTCTCCCGCCCGTTGTGCAACCCAGAAAAGCGCGGTGCCGCGAACGTCGCTGTTGCGGCCATCACGGGCGAGCGCAATCAGGCGCTCGGTGGCGGTGGTGTCGGCGTGGAGGGCGATCGCGGTGATGGCTGAATTTCCCACTCGCCGCGAGCTGTCTGCCGCGAGCGTCTCCAGATAGTCGACGCTGTCGGCGGGGCGAACGCCAGTCAGCCAGTGGATCGTGAGTCCGCCAGCGTCGAGCGGGCACTCGGGTGAGGCGAGGCGAATCTGCTGCACGGCGCGGCCGGTGAACCGATAGAGCACCATGATCGTGTCCGGACCTTCGAGCTTCAGCGGTCCGACACGTGTGCGCCCCGTCATGCCATCCGCGGCCCAGCACCCGGCTTCGCGGTCGCTCCCGTTGACGGCAACCGCATACCCGATCCACGCCGGTCCTGGCGTGCGCGCCATCAGCGCGTTGATCTCGCGCTCGATGGATTGTGTCGCGGCTCGTGCCTCGAGAGTTCCGTTGACCACCGCAGGCGTCTGCGCCAACCCGGGCGCCGCGATGAGCACGCCGATCGCCACGAGCATGAACCTGCCCGCCTTTGCGCGAAGCGCGCTCATTTCAACAGCTCCATCAGGTAGTCTCTCGCCGCCGGTGAACGCATCAACGACAGCTTCTGAACGATTCGGCCTTTCAGCTCACGGTCGGTCTCTTTGCGTGCGAGCGCCACGAGTGTTTCAGCGTTCTGCTGAACGAACAGCGCATCGATTGCCGCCTCCTTGAGCTCGATGTTGGCCTGCCGGTTGTAGACGTTCAGGATGGCATCGGCAGTCCGATCGCGTCCCATCAAGCCGAGCTGCTGGATCGCCCGCCGGCGCAGCTCCACATTTGAATCGTTGTTGGCGATCTCGATGAGACGCGCTGAGTCACCTGCCAGGAAGAGCGCCTGGATCATCTGTTCTTTGACCTCGGGGTCGGTCTCTTTCGAGTAGAGCTGCCATACCCCGTCTCGTGCACCCATGATCCCGAGCTGTCGAACGGCTTCCGCGCGCAGCTCGGGAACTTTCTCTCCGGTGGCCGCCGCCAGTACGCGCTCGCGATCGCCGCTGATCATGTAGCTCCGCAGGATCTGCCGCTTGACCTCGACATCGGTCGAGGCTGCGTAGATCTCGCCCAGCAGCTGCTGATTGGCCTGAGAACCATGTATGCCGAGGTACTGGACGGCCTTCATCTGCAGGTCCGGGTTGGAGCCGCCGCGAGCGATGTTGGTGAGCACCTGGCGCGCGCGCGGGGAATTGCTCTGCGCCAGCACGAACAGCGCGCGCTCCTTGAGGCGAGGTGAGCTCGTCCCCTGCAGCAGCTTCTCGAGCATCGGAATCGCCTGATCCGGGTCCTGATGCTGGAGTCCCTGAATGGCGAACAGTTTGAGTTCCTCGTCCGCCTGCACTTCAGGAGACACCGGTTGACCGGCTCGCTGCCGCACCTGGATCTCGAGCGCACGGGCATCGGCCAGCCACCGGCTCGACGGATAGCCCTTGAGCAGCTCGGCGACCGACGTCAGCGCCTCGGCCTGCCGGTTCAACTTGTCGAGCGAATACGCGCGCCAGTACAGCGCCGCATCGGCGCGCGGCGCTTTTGCCGAGACCAGCGCGGTGAAGCGCTCAACCGCCCGCGTCCACTGCGAGTCTTCGACGGCGTCCTGGCCCTGCTCGTAGACCTGCTCCCAGCGCTCGCGTGCCTGCTCGGCTCGCTCACGTTGTTGCTCGGCCTGCTCGCGTTGCTGCTCGGCCTGGTCGCGCTGACGCTCGGCGCGCTCGCGATTGCGCTCAGCCACCTGCTCTTCGAGCGCGAACGCCTGCCCCGCAGCCGAAGCCGTCGGCATGACCAGCGCGACAGCCGCTGCCGTTCCGACGATCCATCGCTGAACCCACTGCCTTTTCATGACAGACTCCACAGTTCTACTCCCTTGCACCTTCGGACCATCCGCGTTCCCTGATCTCTCGCGCCACGACGCGCACACGGAACATGAGGTCCTGATCGTCGATCCGCCGACGCAGTCGGGCCAGCTCCTCGGGTGCGATATCTGCCGGTCCATTGGCCACTTCCACGAGGACACGCTCGAGGTCCTCGAGCAATACGCCGATCTCGGCGTCTCCCACCTGCAATGCTGACCGCCGATATAAGCGACCGGCGGCAACGAGATCGGCTGCACGTGCGCGGCCCACGACCGCGGGCGCGCCGACCTCGTAGTCGGCATTCACCAGCTCCACGAGCATCCGCTGCGATCGCTCGAGGTGATCCTCGACCTCGGCGCGCAGCAATCGCTCGGTCAACATGGGGTCGTCGATCGCCACCGTCGAGGACCTCTGCTCAAGGCCATCCCAGACCCGGCCGGCGGCAAACGCCGCGAC
Source organism: Acidobacteriota bacterium (assembly GCA_032156805.1). Classification (GTDB taxonomy): domain Bacteria; phylum Acidobacteriota; class Vicinamibacteria; order Vicinamibacterales; family UBA2999; genus Gp6-AA40. Next base: position 6,096 of record JALDXQ010000023.1, on the reverse strand, counting down.
GAGAAGAACGCCGATACTGGCGGCGACGGCCAGCCGCGGCATGAGTCCGCTCCAACCCGTACGCCACGTCTGGCGGACAGGCAGCAGCGGCTCGATCCGTGCCCACATGTCTCGTTCGAACCCGCTCGGCGGCTCACTGATCGGCGCGGCGTCGACAGCGGTCAGCACGGCGCGCAGTTCCTCATCGAGCGCACGGCACTCTTCGCACTGTTCGAGGTGCGCTCGGGTGCGCGTGCGATCATCCTCCGAGCCCTCACCGTAGAAGTCGAGCAGCAGTTCTTCGTCGGTCAGGTGACGCATCATCGGCTCCGGCAACAGCCGACTCCTTCCTTGAATGGCGCCAGCGCTGCGCGCATCTTGCGGACGGCGCGAAACACGCTGTGCTTGGTCGCGCTGGTGTTGAGGCCGAGCGCGGCCCCGATTTCGCTGATCGACATGCCCTCGATATGTCGGAGCATGAACGCTGATCGCTCGAGTGTCGTCAGACGCCGCAGCGTCTGATCGATCCGATTGCCAATCTCACCCGCGAGCACCTGGCGATCCGGTTCAGCGTCGGTAGCGTCGATCCATCCGCTGGTCGCTGCTTCCTGCTCGAAGGTGCTCGGGTCGTAGGCGGGTTCACGACGACGCGCGACGCGCAGGTGGTCGATGGCACAGTTGATGGCGATCCGTGTCAACCAGGTTCGCACGTTGGCGCGTGCCTCGAATCGGCCGAGCTGTGCGTGCGCCTTGAGCCATGTGTCCTGGACCACGTCCTGTGCATCCTCACTATTCCGGGTCAATCGGTAGACGACGCGGAACAGATAGCGACTGTGCCGCTCCACGAGCGTACGAAAGGCGTCTCGGTCGCCATTTCTGGCCATGGCGACGGCCGTTTCGTCGCTTTCCTGCATCCTGAAAACTTAGACGAGAGCCAGCGCGGCCGGTTGGCTGGCGAAGAAATGGTGGATGCCTCAGGTCAAAGGGCAAAGGGCAAAGGGCAAAGGCGAGGTCAAACGTTCCAGGTCCCAGGTTTCAGGTCTCACGGATCAAGTCACACGTACCCAGCCCTGCGACATTTGACCCACACCTGAAACATTCGACCTCGCCTTTGACGTTTGCCCTTTGACATTTGACCTTCGCTAGTCCTGCCTGAGGGCCACAATCGGGCTGACGCCGGTGGCTCGGCGAACGGGAATCAGGCAGGCAGCGGCGGCAATCACCATCAGCAGCAGAGCGACGGATACATAGGTCGCCGGGTCGGTAGGTGTCACCTGGAACAGCGACGCTTGTATCAGCCGGCTCAGGAGCAGCGCCGCGACAACGCCCAGGACGAGGCCGGAGCCAATGATTCTCAACGCATGCCTGAGCACCGTTGCGAGCACTCGCCACGCGGTTGCGCCGAGCGCCATGCGCAGACCGAACTCGCGCGTCCGCTGAGCGACGGAGTACGCGATTACCCCGTAGAGGCCGGTCCCTGCGAGCAGCGCGGCCACGACGCCGAACATGGCGAGCAGCCACATCGAGAGACGTAACTGCTGAAGATGAACGTCAAGGGTCTGTTCGACTGTGCGTGCCTCCGCCACCGGGGTTGTACGGTCGATCTCGGCGACCACCCGCACAATCTGCGGCAGCGCCGCCATCGGCTCGCCCGTCGTGCGTACCACGAAGTACATCCCGGTACGCAGGTAGACGAATGGGCCCACGAACGTCGGTCCCTGCTGAACATGAGGTACGTAGACCGCCGGCGTGTGCGTCGTCTGCAGAGGGCCAAGAAGCGTGTCACCGACGATGCCAACGATCTGACGTGGCCGTTCGTTCGGAACGAAATCGAATCGCATGTACTGACCGACCGGATCCTGGTCCGCAAAGAAGCGACGAGCCATCGTCTCGCTGATGATGACGACCAGTGGTGCCTCGGCGCGATCGTGAATGCTGAAATCGCGGCCGCGCATGAGCGGGATGCTCATCACGTCGAAGTACCCGGGTGTCACCGCGAAGTAGTCCGCGGTTTGCTGATCGGCGGCCGCCTGGATGCCCGGCGTGGCGGCCGGTGGCAGCGGCCGCCCCTCAATCAGAAACGGGATAACGAACCACTGGCCGCCGAACGGTGGAGCGCTGACAGCGGCGACCGCACGCACGTCGGGCACCGTTTGCAGCCGCTCGGCGACGCGTTCGACGGTTTGCGCCGGGATCGGGCTCACCTCGAACAACCCGGACCCTCTGTAGATGCCGGCGCCCTTGAACGCCTCGCGCGCCGGAAAACGGAAGTCGAACGTCAGGAGGTTGCGCGGGTTGGCGCCGAGCTCGTTCTCCAGTACGCGAACGAAGCTGTGAATCATCAGGCCCGCGCCCACCAGCAGTACCAGGGCGAGCGCCACCTGTCCGGCCACGAGCACGCTGCGCATCCGTTGCCGCGCGGCGTTTCCGGCCGTCGTGCGGTTCGATTGCCCGCCTGCTTCGACGAGCGTCACCCGCGAGGCCTGCATCGCGGGCACGAGTGCGAACACGAGGCTCGTGGTCAGCGCGATGAGCGCCGTGAATCCGAGGACACGGACATCGAGCGACACTCCCTCGAGTCGCGGGTATCCCGCCGGTGCGAGCGTCAGGAACAGCTTCAGCCCGAGCCACGCCAGGAGAACGCCCAATGCCGCGCCGAGCAGCGCGAGGGGAAGGCTCTCGCTCATCACCTGCCGTACGATGCGGCGACGGCCCGCGCCGAGCGTCATCCGCAGGGCCAACTCGGTCTGCCGGGTCGTACCCCGAGCCAGCAGCAAGCCGGCCACATTGGCGCACGCGATGAGCAGAACGAATGCGACCGCCCCCTGAAGAATCAGCAGCGACGGTCCGTAGTCTCCTGACGGCTGGCCACTGCCGTTGAACAGGCGCGCCTCGGAACGCTTGAGCGACTCGAGATGGAGACCGAGACCGCGGTGGCGCGCTGGATCCGCTTCTGCGAACTGGAGCGCCAGGGCATCGAGCTCGGACTGGGCTTGCGCCATCGACACACCTGGCTTGAGGCGCGCGACGATCGAGTTGCCACCCACGCGGCTTTCCACTTGCGCACGCGTGAGACAGAGCGGCGCGAAGAACTCGCGATCGGTGCCGAAGAACTCGAAGCCTTCGGGCAGCACGCCAATCACCGTGGTGGCCGCGCGGTCGAGCGTGATCGTCTTGCCAACGATCTCCGGGTCGCCGCCAAAGCGCCGTAGCCACGAGCGGTGACTCAGGAGGACGACCGATGCGACCTGGTCGACCTGATCCTCGGAATCGGTGAACGTCCGCCCCATGAGCGGCTGTACGCCGAGCGTGCGAAACATCGTTGGCGAAACCGTCTGGCCGAGGATGCGTTCTGCCGCCGCGCCATCACGCTCGAATCCGAGTGTCTTCACGCCACAGGCGATCCCATTGAAGGCCGCAACTGATTCGAACGAGCGCGCCCGATCGCGCAACGCGAAGTAGCGAGGGATGCTCGATGTCCCGAGCTGGTCAGGGTTCTCGGTCGGCACCGTCCAGATGGCGACGAGGCGATTCGAATCGGGCAGGTCGAGCGGCCGCAGCAGCGTCGCATCGAGCAGGCTGAACACCAGCGTGTTGGCGCCGACGCCGAGCGCCAGGGACGCCGCCGCCACGAACGTGAATGCCGGCGATCGCCGCAGCGCTCGCCATCCGTAGGCCAGATCGGATCTCAGTTCGTCGACCAGCCCCAGTCCTCTGGCGCTGCGCGTTTCCTCCTTGTAACGCTCGAGCGATCCAAACTCCTGGCGGGCTCGTCGGCGCGCGTCGTCTGGTGACAGGCCGCGTCGCGTCAAATCGTCAATGCGCGCCTCGAGGTGAAACGCCATCTCGTCCGACATGTCGTCCTCGACGCGATCGCGACGCACGAGCCCGGTCAGAAAGGAGCGAAGCGTCGGCCACTTCACGGCTCACACTCCCTGGGCGCTCAGCGCGCGCGACATGGCAACGGCCAGGCGGCTCCATCGGTCGGTTTCGGATTTGAGCCGCCGCCGGCCCGTCGGCGTCAGCCGGTAAAACTTGGCGCGCCGATTGTTGTCCGATGTGCCCCATTCACTGTCGAGCAGTCCCTGATGCTCCAGCCGCGCGAGCGCGGGATAGAGCGCACCCTGCTCGACGAGCAGCGCGCCGCCACTGATCTGCTCGATGCGGAGCAGAACACCATAGCCATGTTCGGGGGCCAACGACACGGCTTTGAGAATGAGCACATCCAATGTCCCCGGCAGCAGGGCAGCCTCTTCGGCCATCGACGCTCTCCTATATTACTTAGGTGAGACTAATCGTCCCTCTCCTAAGTTGTCAAGGAGAGCATGAAAAAGCCGCTTGTCGCCGTGACAAGCCGGGCGCGGCACATCAAGCGTATGATCGGCGGGTGTCACGGCCGATGACGGTCCTGGAAGACCAGGACTTCCACCAGTGGGGGATGGTGACTGCGGTGCCGCACGTGTCGCTGAGGGCGCACGTCCGCCGCTACATCGGCTGGTGGGAACATCGAACGACGCCGCTCTACCGACGAGAGCTGCCGACGGTCGAAGTGCCCCTCATCATCAACTTCGCTTCACCCATCCGCCTCTTCGATGTGGCCGATCGGACGCGATCGACCGAGCTGGGCAGCTTCGTTGCCGGCGCCTACGATTCGCACGTCATCGTCGAAGCCAACGGGTCACAGGGCGGCATGCAGATCGATTTCACCATTCTCGGCATGCGGCTGTTTCTCAACCGGCCGCTGACTGAGTTCACCAACCGGGGGGTGGCGCTCGAAGACATCTTCGGTGCCGAGGGGCGTCGTGTGACGATGGAACTTCATGACGCGCCGACATGGCAGGCACGTTTCGATCTGCTCGATCGGGAGATTGGCGCCCGGATGGCTGCGGCGAAGCGGCCGACCCCTGAAGTGCTGTGCACGTGGAGGCGAATTGTCGACAGCGGTGGACTCGTGACCATCGGCGCGCTCGTCGACGAAACCGGGTGGAGTCAGAAACATCTCATCAGCCGGTTCCGGGAACACATCGGCCTCGCGCCCAAGACCTTCGCGCGGGTCATGCGGTTCGGCCGCGCGGTGGACCGACTGCGTCGCCGCGAGCACACGAGCCTGACCGAACTCGCGCTCGACTGCGGCTACTACGATCAGTCCCATTTCGATCGCGACTTCAGAACGTTCGCCGGCGTCACGCCAACCGACCTGTTGCGGACGCTGGGAGTGTCCGGGGGGTTCTCGGACGCGACCAGGTAAGATTCGTCCAAGACCGTGTCAGCGGCCAGAGGCTACGCTGCGGTCATGACGAAACCAACCATCTTTCCAGTCCTGAGCTACCAGGACGCGCCGGCCGCCATCGAGTGGCTTGGCCGCGCGTTCTCTTTCGAGAAACAAGTTGCTTACCCGGGACCCGACGGGACCATCGTGCATGCCGAACTCCGGCGGGACGCGGGTGTGATTGGGATCAGTTCGGCCGCTCCGACCAGTGAGGCCAATCCCTGGACGTCCGTACGCCAGGGCGTGTACGTGACCGTCGCCGACGTCGATGCGCACTGCAAACGCGCGCAGTCGGCCGGAGCGAAGATCGCGATACAGCCGTACGACACGCACTACGGCTCGCGCGAGTATTCGGCGTGGGATCTCGAGGGGCATCTGTGGGGGTTCGGCACGTACCCGATGGGTTCACCGGAGGGCGAGCCGAATATCTATCCGGAGTTGGTCTACGGTGATGGCACCGGTGCCGTGCGTTGGTTGACAGACGCATTCGGCTTCAACGCCACCCTGCAAGTGCCGGGTCCCGGCGGTGGGTTGCTGCACGTCGAGATGCGCCTCGGAGACTCGACGATCATGCTGAACCTGAGCGGCGAATCGCTGTCCGGCGATCAATCGACCCAGGCAATCAGCGTGAGAGTCGATGACCCGGACGCGCTCTTTGCGCGAGCCACGACGGAGGGTGCCGCCGTGGTGCAAGCTCCTGTCACGACTCACTACGGCGCTCGATGTTGCTGTGTCCGCGATCTGGAGGGTTTCCTGTGGGGATTCAGCACCTACCGCCCGGCGCAGTCACGTTGAGGCGAGTCGACGAATTCAACCGGTGAGCATGTGATGAAAGACCCGTGGGCCGC
>JALDXQ010000022.1:0-55830 GCA_032156805.1 Acidobacteriota bacterium | reverse complement strand
CTAGGCTGGCGTCATGCGAACCAGCCGGATTGCGGTGTTCATCGTGGCTCTGACCTGGGGTTGCGACAAGCCAGCACCCACAACGCCCATTACCATCGACGGGTCCAGCACGGTCTATCCGCTGACCCAGGAGGCGGCTGCATTCTTCGAGAAGTCGGGAGCAGGGATCGTGAGCCTGGCGTACTCGGGCACCGTCACCGGTTTCGGCAAGTTCTGTCGCGGTCAACTCGACATCGTCAACGCGTCACGCCCCATCAGCCGCGAAGAGCAGAAGTTCTGTGAGGAGCAGGGCGTCTCATTCGTCGAGCTCCCAGTCGCACACGATGCCTTGACGGTCATCGTCAATGCGAAAAACACGTGGGCCGTGAGTATCACCATCGATGAACTGCGTGCTCTCTGGGAATCGGGTGCCGAAAAGCGCATCACTCGATGGAGCCAGATCCGCAAGGATTGGCCGGACCGCGAAATCGCGCTCTTCGGGCCCGGCACCGAGTCCGGAACATTCGAGTTCTTCAATCAGGTGATCAGTGGCGGTGCACAAAACAGCCGCAAGGACTATACGGCCAGCGGCGACGATCGGGTCATTGTCAAAGGTGTTAGCGCCAACGAGGCGGCGCTGGGGTATGTCGGGCACGGTGCATACGAACGCGACAAGAACGAACTGAAGGCGCTCGCGGTGGACGATCTCAACGACCGTGTCGGTCCCGGCGCTATCGAGCCGACAGCGGAGAACGTTCAGCGCAGCACCTATCACCCGTTGTCGCGTCCACTCCTCATCTATCTCAACCGGAAGAGCGCCGAACGCCCCGAAGTGAAGACCTTCGCTCAGACCTACGTCCGCAACGCACGCAGTCTGGCGCCTCAGGCCGGGGCCGTTCCGATGATGCCGTCGACCCACAAACTCGTCGAGGAGCGCCTTGCCCGGCTGACGACTGGGACGATATTCAACGTCCCGAATATCGCCGACGCCTGGCTCGACCTGCTCCTGACCCAGTGACAGTCAAAGGCCGCTTCGCAGTTCGACGGTGCGCGAGGCGCGCCCGGTAGACGACGTCAACCAGCCAGGGCTCCGCGGGAATATCGAGGGGCGGAGTCCCTTGGCTGGTTCGGGCGGCGTCGCGGTCCTATCATCGTTGCGAACAGGGTAGGACCCATGACCACTGCACGGCCCGAGTCACGACTCCAACAGAGCCTCGACGACGTCACACGGCTGCTGGACAGGCACCGCGTGCTCGAGACCCTGACCCATCGCCAGGAAGGTCCGAAGCGCGACTTGCTCGAGCACCTTCAACACAAGCAGAACCTGGTCGAACTGCACAAACGACTGCGTGCGATGCACGCTGCCGATGTCGCGTTCGTGCTCGAGGCGCTGCCACCCGATGATCGGCAGACGGTGTGGGACGAAGTACAGCCCGATCAAGCCGGCTTGGTGTTCGTCGAGGTGTCGGGCGCGGTCCGCGGATGGCTGGTCGAGAGAACCCCGCCTGATGCCCTCGTGACGCTGCTCACCACGCTCGATCCGGAAGACCTCGGATACGTCTCGGAGGATTTGCCGCCGGAGATGCTCGAGAGTGTCTCGCGAACACTGGAGTCGAGGGATCGTCAGGCGTTTGAAGCATCGATCCAGTACGAGGAGACACAGATCGGTCACCACATGACGCACGAATGGGTCGCTGTCCCGGAGACCCAGACCATCCAGCAAGTGCTCGGTGATCTGCGCTCGCGGGGTGAACTGCCCCCTCAGACCGATCGGGTGTTCGTGGTCGATGCCCGGCACGTGCTGCGAGGGTCGGTTCCACTGCCAGCACTGCTGCTGACCGACCCGTCGGAGCCGGTATTGCGCAAAGTTTCGCCGGATGCCGTTACGTTCGGCCCGATGGATCAGGTTCAGCAGGCGGTCAGCGCGTTCGAGCGATACGACCTCGTCTCCGCACCAGTCATCGACGACCGTGGCAAACTCGTGGGACGGCTCACGGTCGATGCCGTCATGGACTTCGCCCGGAACGAGGCCGATCTTCGCGCGCTCCAACAAGCCGGCCTGACGCGCGACGAGGATCTGTTTGCGAGACCGCTGGACAGCGCGCTCAACCGTTGGCCGTGGCTGGGCATCAACCTGGTGACCGCATTCATTGCCTCGCGCGTCATCGGGCAGTTCGAGCACACGATTCGTGATCTCTCAGCGCTGGCTGCGCTGATGCCCATCGTCGCGAGCATCGGCGGAAATACCGGCAATCAGACCATGGCGATCATGATCCGCGCCCTCGCAGGCGACCAGGTGCGCGGCGCTGGCGCCGTGCGGCTCCTGAACAAAGAGCTCGTTGTGAGCCTGCTGAACGGATCGATCTGGGGAGTGGTGGTCGGAATCGTGGCGATAGCGCTGTACGCCAACTACGCACTCGGTGCAGTGATGACCGCCGCAGTTGTGTTGAACTTGGTCGTCGCCGCCGTCGCCGGGGTCGTCATCCCGGTCGGCCTGCACTCGACGGGACGTGATCCGGCCTACGGCTCGAGCGTGCTGCTGACGTTCATTACCGACGCCATGGGCTTTTTCTTGTTCCTTGGACTCGCGGCTGCCTTTCTCCAGTGATCGGAATTATGATGAGGCCCTTATGACGCGAATCCGCACGTATCCAGTCATCCTTGCAGTCCTCCTGACTGCGACGCTCGTCAGCGTCGCGTCCGCCCAACGCGGGCCGATTCCGACGCCTCTCATCAAGGAAGGCGTCACCGAGAAGATCTCGGACCACGTCTACGTGATTCCGGACGGCAGTGCACCGCTGATTCCCAACGTCACCATCGTCGTCGGCAGCCGCGCGACGTTCGTCGTCGATACAGGCATCGGCGTCAGGAACGCGGAGGCGATTCTCCGTGAGGTTGCGAAGGTCAGCAAGAGCAGCGAGCTCTACCTCGCGTCGACACATATACATCCCGAGCACGACCTGGGCGCTCACGGATTCCCGCCGGCAACGAAGATGGTGCGCTCGAACGATCAGGTCAAGGAGATCGCGGCCGATGGGCTGCAGACCGCCAAGCGCTTTGCCGGATTCTCTCCAGCGGTGGCGGAGATGCTCCAGGGCGCAGAGTTTCGCAAGGCCGACGTTGTCTTCGACAAGGAACAGACCTTCGATCTGGGCGGGGTCCGGGTCCGGGCCATGGCCATGGGATTCAACCACACCAGTGGTGACACGGCGTTCTTCGTCGAGCCCGACATGGTGCTCGTGTCCGGTGACGTCGCGATGAACGCGTTGCCCGGGGTCGGCCCGAACTCACGGATCGCGACCTGGCTGACCAGCATGGATCGGTTCCAGAAACTGCAGCCGAAGCGCATCGTGCCGAGTCATGGCCCGATGGGCGACATCTCGTTTGTCACCAACTACCGCACGTATCTCACGACCGTGCGAGATCGTACCGCCGCGCTCAAGAAAGAAGGCAAGAGCGTCGACGACACGATCAAGACGCTGCAGGAAGAGCTGAAGGGACGGTACGATCCGAACCGCATGGTCGGCGCCATTCGTGCCGCGTACAACGAGGCGCTTTAACGCCGCGAGTAGTTCAGCGCCCCCGTTCCGCCGCAGCTTCGGCTTCCTGCTGCACGCGTGAACCGACGAGCATTCCCGCCATGATGTGGTAGTTGCCCTCATGGCACGCAAACTCGTACAGCGTTTCCTGCCTCGCACGCATCGGCATCATCGCCGACCAGGGTCGTGTCCACGTGGTCGGATCGGTCATCGTCATCTCGTACTCGATGCGCTCCGGACCCGTACGGGTGAAGCGTTCGACCAGGCGCAGCTGCTCGGTGGAGCCCATGAAGTAGCTGTTTCGCGAGAAGTTCGTCGTCTCGACGACAAGCGTGTCGCCTTCCCAGCGGCCGCGGGACTCACCGTTCCACTGTCGAATGGCCGGTGACAGAGGAGCGCGGCCATCGAGCGGAATGATCCGGGCCTCGTGTCCGGTCTCCATGAACAGCACGACATGGCCCGGGCTCTGAAAGATCTGGTAGTAGCTCATGTCACCAGATCCGTAGCGGCCGCCAAGACGCGGCACGCCCCACGACAGGCAGCGCAGAGCGTTGCCAACGTCGGCAGGTACCGATGGTCTCCGGAACGCGGCGTTGGTCGCCACTTGTCGATCTCGTCCTTCAGGTGTCGGCGCTGGAATCCTTCCGTCCTGCGGATCGACGATGAGCGACGTGCGATTGTCGAACTCGAGATCGATCATGTCCGTGGCGCCGTGCGTCGAGTTCGGGTTGGTGTAGCGCTCAGGGTTGGTCAGGACGGCCTGAAAGACGCCGTCGCCGACCGCGAAGTCGCTGTCGCCGGTTCCAAAAAGACGTGCCGCTCGCCGTCTGAACTCGGCGACTTCCTCATCAGTCAGCCGCGCCCTGCCCTCGAGCGCCTTGGGGCGTTCGAGCGGCGTGGCCGTGTGAACCAGCCAGACACCCTGCAAATCGGGCTGACCATCAGGAGTGCGCGGTGCCAACCATTTCCCGGTGGTGTTCCCTGAAGAGGAGCCTTGACCCTCCGCCGCATGAGGCGCCACGGTCAGGACCAGCAACGCCACGACACAGACCCCACGGCGCATGAGCCCTCCGTTCAGTACAATGATGCGTGATGGGCTTGGGCGAACACCGCGAACTGGCGCGGATACTGACACGAGGCACGGGTGCCTATCAAGCCAGCCCCCGGCCGTCCTGCCCCTGATGCCGCCACTTCACATCGCCTTTCTGGGCTGCGGCTTCATTACCCGGGTGCACAGTCGTCATCTTCGCCGGCTCAGGTCAGACATCGTCTGCAGCTATGCAAGCCGGGACCACGAGAAGGCCGAGCAGTTCCGTCGCGCGCACAACGGTCAGCGGAGCTACGCGAGCTACGGTGATGCCATCGCCGACGCGAGCGTGGATGCGATCATCATCGCGGTGCCGCCTCACCTTCACCTGGACCTGACGCTGCGTGCCCTGGATGCCGGGAAACACGTGCTCGTCGAGAAGCCTGCGTTTCCCCGTCTGGCCGACTACGAGACCGTGCTCGCGGCGAGGAATCGCGCGCGCAAGGTTGTCCTGGTGGGAGAGAACGATCACTACAAGCCGCTCGCCGTCTGTCTGCGCCGACTGCTCGAGCGTCAGGCGATCGGCGAGATGGTGTTCGGCCACTTCACGACGCTGGTGAAGAAGTTCAAATCCGCCGGCGACTGGCGGAACGACGAAACCATGGCGGGCGGTGACGCGTTCTTCGAGGAAGGGATTCACTGGCTGCACCTGGCGGCGAGTCTCGGACCTCGCATCGTTCGAATCGAGGGATTCCGCCCCGCACCTGCCGTTGGGGGCACGGACACGCGCGCGAAGAGCATGATGGTCGCCTTCGAGTACGACAACGGCGCCGTCGGCTCGCTCTATTACTCTCGCGAAGTGCCGTCGTTGCTGCAGGGACTCCGGCTGTCGAAGCTTCTTGGCCGGAAGGGCATCATCACGTTCGAATCGAATGGAGCGTTCGTCGTGGTTCGCGGCGAAGGATTCCCGCGAATCCTGTTCCCTGGCTTTCGCGACATCCGGGGCTATCAGGCGATGTATCGCGACTTTCATCGTTCGATTCGCGACCAACGGCAACCGGCCATGAACCTCGAGCTGGCAATGGAGGATCAGCGCCTCATGGATCGCATCTACGCCAGCCTCACACGGACGGGCCCGCTCGCGGTGGCCCAGTAGGCGGCCCACGTTTCGATGCAGAAGCTGTTCTACGACATCGTCGTCATCGGCACCGGCGCTGGTGGCGGCACCATTGCGCAGGCACTCGCGCCCAGCGGCGCCCGCATCCTGCTCGTCGAGCGCGGTGCGTTCGTACCACAGGAGGAAGAGAACTGGAGTCCGATCGCGGTCTGGAGAGATCTCCGGTATCGCGCAACCGAACAGTGGGTCGATGACCGGGGCGAGCCATTCGTCCCGTACACGCACTACTGCGTGGGTGGAAACACCAAGTTCTGGGGCAGCGTGCTCTACCGTCTGCGACGCGAGGACTTTCAGGCGATCGAACATGTCGACGGCACATCGCCCGCGTGGCCGATCGACTATGACACGCTCGAGCCCTACTACGAACGCGCCGAGCGCCTCTATCACGTGCGTGGTGACGACGGATTCGATCCGACCGCCCCGCCGCGACAATCCCCGTATCCCTACAACCCGGTCCCGCATGCACGGGCCATGGAGGACATCGTCGAGCGTCTGCGCGCGCAGGGACTGCATCCCTCGCCGCTTCCGCTCGGCCTCATCAAGCCGGGTGAAGAGGGTGGGTGTGTCCTGTGCAACACCTGTAATTCGTTTCCGTGTCGTGTGCAGGCGAAGAGCGACGCAGAGGTGCTGTGCGTGCGCGCCGCCGTGGGGAATCCCAACGTCACGCTCTGGACCAATGCGTTTGCCAGGAAATTGACGACCGATCCGTCCGGCAGGAAAGTCGAGGCGGTCGAAATCGAGCGCAACGGCGACGTGATCCGGGTGGGTGCGGCGATCGTGATTGCTTCATGTGGTGCCGTGAACTCGGCGGCCCTGTTGCTCCGATCCGCCAACGATGCGCATCCCAATGGGCTGGCGAACTCCTCAGGGCTGGTCGGCAGACGCTATATGGCCCACCTGGCGACGATGATCGAGGCGGTGGATCTCGGACGCCGGAACGACACGACCTTCTCGAAGACGATCGCCATCAACGACTACTACCTGAGTGGCCCGACGGGCGGTTATCCACTCGGGCAGATCCAGGCACAGGGGCGCACTCACGGCCTGATGGCGAAGCTTCATGCACCCTGGTGGGGACGCTGGATACCGCTCCCGATCTACAACTGGTGGGTTGATCGCGGGTACGACTGGCTGGCGATGTCGGAGGATCTCCCGCGCGAAGACAACCGCGTCACGCTCGATTCGTCAGGCCGCATTGCCCTGCGCTACCGGCAGACCAACGTCCGGACACATCGCGAGCTCGTGACCGAGATGAAACGGATCCTCGCCCGCATGGGACTGCGTTTTCCGGTCACGCATTCGCTCGGCACCAGCAACACGACGCATCAGTGCGGCACGTTGTGCTTCGGCACCGACCCCGCTACGTCGGTGCTCGATTCGTATTGTCGTGCGCACGATCTGGCGAACCTGTTTGTCGTTGACGCGTCGTTCTTCCCCTCGTCTGCGGCCGTCAACCCTGGTCTGACGATTGCCGCACAGGCGCTGCGCGTGGCCGACCACATCATGACAAGCGACTAAGCATGAGAGCCAGATCCTTCAGCCATGTTGGCATCACGGTATCGGACTTCAACAAGGCGGTCCGCTTCTATTGGGAAGTGTTCGGGTGCCCCCTGGTCGGGGTGGCGGACACGCCGCCCGATCGCGTGCGCTCGTTCTTCGGCGTTGAAGGGGATGCGCCGAGCTGCAAAATCGGCTGGATTCGCGTGCCCGGTGGCGGCGTCCTCGAGATCTTCGAGTTCAGGCCGGACAGGCCGCCGGTGGCCGTGCCGTGGAATCAGGTCGGCCTGACGCACATCTCTTTCAACGTCCGAAACCTCAATCGCTGGCACGACTACCTGACGAGCAAGGGCGTCGTCTGCGTCAGCAGGCCCGAGCGATCGCCGCGCGGCCATTCCTTCTTCTTCGCGAAGGACTTCGACGGCAACCTCATCGAGCTGATGGACCTCGGCCACATGCATTACGTCCTGCAGTGGCTCGGACCGCTTGGCGGCTGGCTCTTCAGGCGCGGCATGTACAAGCAGTACTACGTCTAGCGCGACTCCGCCCGCCAGCGAGCGCGTCTTCAGCCTGATCCCTTCAAACACGCCGTGCAGCGACTGTTATCCTTGCAGGTCACGATGGAGTACCGACGAATCCAACAGGTCTGGTTCCTGATTCTGCTTGGGGCGGTCACAGCTGCATTCCTGTGGCTGACGCTCGACTTCATCCAGCCGGTGTTCTGGGCCGCCGTGCTCGCCGTCATCTTCAACCCGTTGCAACGGCAACTCGAGGATTTGCTGGGAGGTCGCAAAACTCAGGCGGCGCTGGCAGGCACGATGCTCATCCTCGTCGTGGTGTTCGTGCCGCTGATCCTCATCGGCGTTGCCGTTTCACAGGAAGCACTCGGTGTCTACGACCGGATCCAGAAGGGCGAAGTGAACCTCGAGTCGATTCAGACCCGCATCGACCCGATTCTGCGCGATCTGACGAGCCGCATCGGGATCGACCCGGCCGTCATCGAGCAGCGAGTCTATGAGGTTGCAGGATCGACGGCGAAGCTGATCGCCACGCAGGCCGTGATCGTGGGGCAGAACCTCCTGACCGTGATCGCCAAGACGGCGCTCATGTTATACCTGCTCTTCTTCTTCCTCCGCGATGGCGACTCTCTCTTGTCAGTGCTCGCCGACGCGATTCCGATGGGCGATCAGCGTCAGCGGACGCTCTTCAACCGCTTCGCCAGCGTGACGCGCGCGACGCTCAAAGGGACCCTCCTGGTTGGCCTCGTGCAAGGAGCGCTCGGGGGCATCCTGTTCGCCGTGCTCGATCTGCGTGCGCCCGTGTTCTGGGGTGTCATGATGGCCATGCTATCGATGCTGCCGCTGGTCGGTCCCGCGATCGTGTGGGCGCCGGCAGCGATCTACCTGATGGCGACCGGGGCCGTTACCAAAGGCATCATTCTGAGCGTCGGCGGTATCGTGGTCGTCGGGTTGGCCGACAACATCATGCGCCCACTCGTTGTCGGTCGCGAGGCGAGAATGCCTGACTACCTCGTCCTGCTCTCGACACTGGGTGGCCTCTCCGTCTTCGGCGCGGCGGGTTTCGTTGCCGGCCCGGTGCTGGCCGCTCTCTTCCTGTCGGTCTGGGGCATGTTCGCCCGGGAACAGCGAGCAGTCGTGCTGGCATCGGCAGAACCACCTCCATCACCTGACCAGCCATGACGTGCACAGGCTTCGCCTTGTTCGAGACAGCGATCGGACGCTGCGCCATCGCCTGGAGCGAGGAAGGGATCGTCGGTCTGGAGCTCCCCGAGCAGGACGATCGGTCTCTGCACATTCGGATGCAGCGGCGTCATCCTGGCTCGAAGGAACGTGCCGCACCGTCTGACGTGCATGAGGTCATCATCGACATCCAGCGCCTGCTGGCAGGAGAGAAGCGAGACTTGTCCGCGGTTGCCCTCGACATGGCAGACCTTCCCGAGTTCGATCGGCGTGTGTTTGTCGAAGCACGTTCGATTTCGCCAGGAGAGACGGTGACCTACGGCGATCTCGCCAACCGTCTGGGCGACGCCACGCTTTCGCGAGCCGTCGGGCAGGCGTTGGGACGGAATCCGATCCCGATCATCGTTCCCTGTCACCGCGTGCTCGCCGCGCATGGCGGGTTGGGAGGATTCTCTGCGCCCGGCGGCACATCCACGAAACGGCGACTGCTCGAGATCGAAGGCGCCCGCGACCTTCACCCCACTTTGCCGTGGGGCGTCGAGCCGTAGTTCTCACTCGAGATGCTGTCGTCGATTGCACTTGTCCTGGTGCTCTCCTGGCTGCCGCAGATCACCGAACAGCAGCCGGTGACGGTTCGCGTCACCTCCGACGGGCGTGTGGTTGAAGGCGCGCGCGTCAGTGTGGGCGGGCAAGTGGTTTCAACCGATAGCCGCGGCCTCGTCACGCTGCTGGTGGCCGCTCTGCCGATCGACGTCGCCGTCGATGCCGAAGGCTTCCTGTCGGTCAAGGTTCGCGTCACGACTCGACCTGCGGCCGGGCCGGTTGAAATCACGCTCCAGCCGTTGCCCGAGTTCGAGGAGGAAGTCGTCGTGAACGCGGCTCGCTCCCCGACACGAATCCAGGATCAGCCGCTGCGTGTAGAGATCATCGACCGCGAAGAGATCGAGGAGAAGGCGCTCATGACGCCCGGCAGCGTCGCGATGCTCATCGGTGAGACGACCGGTCTGCGCGTCCAGCCGACAGCGCCATCGCTCGGCGCGGCAAACGTTCGGATCCAAGGCTTGCGTGGCCGCTATAGCCAGATGCTTGCTGATGGATTGCCGCTGTATGGCGGGCAGGGCGACTCCTTCAGCTTGCTGCAGGTGCCTCCACTGGATCTCGGTCAGGTCGAAATCATCAAAGGCGCGGCGTCGGCGTTGTACGGGGCATCGGCATTGGGCGGTGTGATCAACCTGGTGTCGCGGCGACCAATAGAGGCGGGTCGCGAGATACTGCTCAATCAGACATCGCTCGGCGGAAGCGATGCCACGTTCTGGCTTGCCGAGACGACGGCTAGTCGCTGGAACTGGACACTCCTCAGTGGCGTTCACTACCAAAGCCGTCGCGACCTGGACGATGACGGGTGGACCGACGCGGCCGGTTACGAGCGCGGCATGGTGCGGCCACGGCTGTTCTATTCTGACGGCCGCGGAAGCACGGCAATGCTGACCGGAGGGGTGATCTTCGAGGACAGGCGTGGCGGCACGCTCGACGAACACGTTGCACCAGATGGCAACCCCTTCGCCGAATCTCTCGGCACGTCGCGTGGCGACGTCGGCGGCATCGTGAGCCGCGTCCTGCCGTCGACGCGTCTGCTGTCGGTGCGTGGATCGTACGGAGTCGACTCGCAGGACCGCACCTTCGGAGATGTGCGCGAGCGCGGTACGCGTTCGACCGGCTTCGGCGAGATCTCACTGCAGGGCGCATCGGCACGTCACACGTGGGTCGCAGGGGCCGCCTATGAATACGACGGCTACGACGCTGTAGATCTTCCGGCATTCGACTACGCGTTCAATGCTCCAGCCGTGTTCGCGCAGGACGAGTTCGGCTTCGGACCCGTCCGCGTTTCGCTCAGCGGCCGTCTCGACTTTCACGATGAGTACGGCACGCTTGCATCGCCGAGAGGATCGCTGCTCTGGCGGCCCGACCCTGATTGGACGGTTCGCGTTTCAGCAGGCGGCGGGGCTTTCGCGCCGACGCCGTTCGTCGAAGACACGGACGAGACTGGCTTGTCGCGCCTCGCGCCGCTCCAAGGGCTCGAGGCCGAGCGTGCATGGGGAGGTTCGCTCGATCTGACACGCCGCGTCGGCGGGCTCGAAATGACGGTCACGTTGTTTGCTTCCGACGTGCAGAACCCGGTCCAGCTCATTGGTGAATCGAACGACAGCAGCGTGCCTGCGAACGGTCAGTTCGCCCTGGTCAACGCCACCGGGCCGACGACGACCTGGGGAACTGAATTCCTTGGCCGCTACCGGTCCGGGCCGTTTCTCGCGATTGCGACCTACGCCTTCGTCAGGTCGCGCGAACTGGACGAAGAGTCAGGCGTGCGGCGTGAAGTACCGTTGACGCCGCGTCATTACGCGACCACGGACCTGATGTTCGAATCAGAGGATTGGGGCCGGGCAGGACTGGAACTCTATTACGTCGGGCGGCAGGAACTCGACGAGAACCCGTATCGCACCAAGGGTGCCGGCCAGTTCATCGTCGGCGCGCTCATCGAGAAAAGGTTCGAGCGATTTCGCCTTTTCGTCAACGCCGAGAACCTGGGTGATGTTCGTCAGACGCGCTACGACCCTCTCGTCCGGCCTGAACGGAATCCTGACGGCCGATGGACGGTTGACGCATGGGCGCCGCTCGACGGCCGCGTAATCAACGGTGGTATCAGGGTCTTCTTCTAGGCCCCGTCGTCCTCGATTAGAATCACGCCCAGCGGGGCGACCGATTTGCCCGCCCGGGAGATGCTGATGCGCTTCGTTCATCCAACCGCGATCCTGGCCGTGCTGTTCTGCCTGGCCGTGGCCAGCACGGCGCCGGCCCAGACGACACGGGATGCGGCAGCCTGCTCGGCTCTGACGTCGCTTCAGATTCCCGGCCTCAATCTGTCGATAGCCACAGCGGAGTGGTTTGCGGCCGGCTCGACACCGCCCCGCGGTGGTCCGGGCAGCGCACCTGTCGATTCGATTAAGCTGCCGGCATTCTGCCGTCTCGATGGTGTGCTCGATCGCCGTACTGGCGCGGACGGCAAAGCTTACGGGATCGGGTTCGCGCTTGCCTTGCCTGAAAGCTGGAATGGGCGGTTCCTGTTTCAAGGCGGGGGAGGGCTGAACGGAAGCGTTCAGCCCCCACTGGGCCTCGTCGCGACTGCCGGTGTGCCTGGCCTGTCCCGTGGATTCGCTATCGTCTCGACCGACACCGGCCACACCGGACAAGGGTTCGACGCCAGCTTCATGGCCGAACAACAGGCCGCATTGGACTTTGCTTACCAGGCCGTCGGCCGCGTCGCGCTTCTTGCGAAGCAGATCATCGCCCGGCACTACGGCAGCGCGCCCGAACGTTCGTATTTCGCCGGATGCTCGACGGGCGGACGCGAGGCGATGCTGATGGCTCAGCGGCATCCCACCTATTTCGACGGCATCATCGCGGGCGCGCCTGCAATGCGGACGAATTTCTCCGGCATCGGTGACGAGTGGGTCGCCACCATGCTCAATCAGGTCGCGCCGAAGAACGAGAAGGGTCAGCCGGTGACGCGACAGGCCCTCTCGGACGGCGACAAGAAGGCCGTCATCGACGGATTCCTGAACGCGTGTGACGCAGGCGACGGTCTCGAGGATGGCATCGTCTTCAACACCAACGCATGCCGTTTCGATCCGAAGATGCTGGTATGCAAAGGAGCCAAAGCCGAGGGCTGCCTTTCGGCCGAGCAGGCGACGGCACTCGACAAGGCGTTTGCAGGCCCGAAGGATTCCCGGGGACGCCAGGTCTATCCGGGCTTCCTCTACGACACGGGCATCGCGGCGACCCAGGGAATTCCCGGCTTGTTGCATGGCGGATTGAATCCCGTCGGGCCACCGTTCGCTGCGACCGCGATGGACGTTGATGCAAGAGCAGCGGCGGCCGCAGGAGACCCGGAGGAAGCCTTGACGGCCACGTCCCGGTGGACCAATCTCAACACCTTCTCGAACCACGGCGGAAAGATCATGTTCTTCCACGGTGTCAGCGATCCCTGGTTCTCCGCGCTCGACACGATCGACTACTACGAGCGGATGACGAAAGCGAACGGCGGCTCGTCTGCCGTCAACGCCTGGAGCCGCCTGTATCTGTCGCCGGGAATGGGTCACTGCGGCGGGGGAGCGGCCGCACTCGACAGCATGGATCTCCTGACACCGCTCGTGGACTGGGTCGAGAAGGGAACTCCGCCGTCACCCACTGCAGCGGGTCGTGCATTCCCGGGGCGCAGCCGCCCGCTCTGCTCCTATCCGCAATACCCGCACTACAAGGGGCAGGGCGACCCCGAGAAGGCGGATAGTTTTGAGTGCCGGAATTAATCGAGGCGGAAGGCTCAAGGTGTCAGGTCCCACGGTACTCGGTCGCTGCTACAACACTGGTTGCGTCGCGCTGACCGTGATGCTCCTGGCGGCATGTCAATCCCCGCCACCCTCGGCCGAAGCTCCGATTGCCACGGAGGCGACGCCTGAGAAGGTTCCGATGGCGGCGCGTTTCGATTGCGACACGCTCGCACTGACAGCAACCTTCCACGATGACCGCGTCGTGATCGAGTTGCCCGAGCGATCGCTCACGTTGCCGCATGTCGTGTCTGCTTCAGGCGCACGCTACAGCGATGGCCCTGTCACTTTCTGGAACAAGGGGCGCGAGGCCACCTTCGAGATGGACGGTCGCAAGCAGACATGCCGCGAGCGGCGCGAGCCATGGCAGGACGCGAGCGATCGCGGTATCGACTTCCGTGCGGTGGGCCAGGAGCCCGGCTGGTTCCTCGAGATCGACAAGGAGAAGCAGTTACGTCTGGTGTACGACTACGCCGAACACCAGTTCGTCACCCCGGTCCCAAGGTCGAAGCACAAAGGAAAGATCACCTTCTACGAGGTGACGGTCGAAAGCGGCCCCGTGCGGATCGCGATCGAAGATGCTCCATGCATCGATGCGATGAGCGGCGAAGCCTTCCCTCGCAGCGTCACGATCACGATCGGTGCGAGAACGCTGCGCGGTTGCGGGAGAGATCTGCCCGGCGGGTTGCCCTGATCCGGCAGCGCACTCAGCGTCGCTGGTCGAGCAGTTCGTAAATACGCGTCGCAGCGAGTGCCGGTACCCCCGGGCCCTGGATGGGCAGACGACCCTTGTGTTTGGTCAGGTCCGCCTGCTTCGCCGCCTCCGCCGCCGGCACGCCCTTTTGCTTCAACTGGCTGACCTCGGTCCAGACGTCGCGCAGATAAGCCTGGAAGTAGTCGATCTTCGCCTTGTCGGTGAACGCGTCGCCGTGACCGGGGAGGACGGTATCGAAGTCGAGTTTCTTCAGCGCCTCGAGTGACGCCACCCATTCCTCGGGGAAGGAATCGCTCATGTTCGACAGTCCCGAGGTGAGGAAATCGCCCGTGATCACGACCTTCTCGTTCGGTAGGAAGACCACGACGTCCCCCGCCGTGTGTCCACGACCGAGGTAGCGAATCTGGATCTCGCGCGCGCCGCGATGGAGCGTCATCTCGGTCGACAGCGTGACATTGGGCGGCGTCGGCTTGAGCTCCTTCTGTGAGGCGTAGTTGTTCTCGAGAACCTGGAGTTGCGTCTCGAGCTTTGCCTTTGCCGCGGCGTCCGCTTCTGACGCGATGCGCTTCCGCAGCGTTTCGATCTGCCCGGGCATCGCCGAGAAATACCCCTGGTAGAGAGGCATCCCGGTCGCGTTGCCCAGCAGCATGCGGCGTGTGAACTCGTGGCCGATGATCTGCACGCTCGGTTCGAAGATCTGGTTGCCGTGTGCGTGATCGAAATGGAAGTGCGTGTTGATCACCGTGGTCACCGGCTTGTTGGTGACCTCCTTGATTTCCTCGAGCAGCACGAACGCCGCGGCTGGTGAGACGTGATCGTCCACGACGATGACGTCGTTGTCGTTGACGATGAAGGCGGAGTTGCCGACGACGGCAAGCGCACCAGTGCCGACGGCATGATAGATGCCCTCTTTCACCTTGTTGAACCGGAACGCCTTGCCCGTGTGGGTCGTGCCGGCGGGCTGTCGCGATTGCGCGACGACGGTATGCGTCGACGACGGCTGCAGCACATACGCTGTCAGCGCCAACACGAGAACGACACACACCGGGACCAATCGCTTCATCATGCCTCCGTATCCTGCTAC
The DNA here is from genome assembly GCA_032156805.1 of Acidobacteriota bacterium. Lineage (GTDB taxonomy): Bacteria > Acidobacteriota > Vicinamibacteria > Vicinamibacterales > UBA2999 > Gp6-AA40. The sequence goes on along the minus strand of JALDXQ010000022.1, from coordinate 40,730 downwards.
TCGGCGGTCGCCACGACGCTCAGGCCCGCCATCTCGACAAGCGTGATCACGAGCGTCGCGAGCACAATCGAGACCGCCAGAATCCAGACGTACCGACCCGCCCGTTTCAGCATTCCCGGTCTCCGAAAAGAGCTCATGGCGACGGGTGAACCGCTACAGTGTACGCCACCACGCTGCGCTCGGCTGCTGCCATAAATAAGGTAGAGGCTGCGCTCTGGGGGATCGCCGTGATCGCCTATGCTGTGGCATGACGTCGCGCCGCCACCTCTCGATGCTGCGTTCGTATACGGCAGCCGACGCGCTCACGATCGGCAACGCCAGTTGTGGCACGATTGCCATCTTCCTCTGTCTCGATTACGTAGCCACTGGAGGCGCACGCTACCTGTGGATGGCGTTCATCCTGCTTCCGATGGCCCTGGCGCTTGATGTCCTCGACGGTTACGTGGCACGCACACAGAAAGGCCGTCAGTCTGTCCTCGGCGGAGACCTCGACTCGCTGGCCGACGTGATCTCCTTTGGCGTCGCACCAGCGGTCCTCGGTTTTACCCTGGGGCTACGGGGTGGCTGGGACATGGTCTGTCTGACGTTCTTCGTGGTCTGTGGGGTGAGCCGCCTGGCTCGGTTCAATGCCACAGCAGCGGCCCTTGCCGATGCGGAGACCGGCAAGGTGAAGTACTTCGAAGGCACCCCGATACCGACGACCATCGTCATCGTGGGCATCCTCGCACTGGCGTTCAGGCTCGACCAGATCGACGGGATGTTGTGGTTCGGGTCCTATCGAATCGCAGGCGCCGAACTGCATCCCCTGGCCCTGCTGTATGTTGCCAGCGGCAGCGCCATGATCAGCACCATCCGGATTCCCAAGCTCTAGTCCTTGCTCCTTGGTTCCTGGTCCTGGGACGGACTATCAGAACCAGGGCCCAAGGACCAAGCACCAATGCCGTGACCTGGTCTGTCACACCCTTCGGCGACCATGGAGTCGGAGGATGAAGATGTCCGCTTCCAACGTCGTCTGCTTCGAAACCTTCCGTTCCGAACGCAATCGCCAGCGCTCAGAGAGTCAGACAGATTGTGGTGCCACGGTCAGCGTGTTATTTCGGGACCAGCTGGCCAGCGTGCTCCTGAGCCCCAGGCAGATCGCCCATCGCCGGGCAATGCTCGACTTTGGTGGTCAGCTCAGAGGGCAGCTCGCCGGAACGCTTACAGCGGCGGCGAGCGAGCACGAATGACGTCTTCACGCTGGGATTGTGCGGCGCGACCATCACACCGTGATCGGCTGCCATTGCCGCGATTCGCGTCAGTTCGAGGAAACCGCCGCCGTGGTTGACGTCGGGCATGAGGGGCCTGTCAGCTCCGCACGACGATGGTCTGGCCGCTTTCGCGCAAGGCGAGCCGGCCGCTCTCCTTGGCGAGTGCCTCCTGGATGCGCTCGATCGGTTCCATGAATGGTTCGTTGCTCAATTGGAACGACTGATGGTGCACTGGCACAATCAGGCGAGCGCCCGCGGCATCAGCCATGGTCACCGCCTGTTCGGGAGTGCAGTGGTTGTAGATCCACGGATTGTATGCGCCAATCGGCATCACGGCTGCGTCGAACGGACCGAAGCGCCGATGATTCTCGAAGAGTGGCGTCCCTGCCGTATCTCCAGCGATCAGAAGACGGCGGTCCTCGCGTTCGACGATCCAGCCGGTGTAGCCGCGCCACGTATCACGTCGGATGCGCGCACCCCAGTGCTTCACCTCGATCGCTCGAACCGAGACGTCACCGCGCGGCGTCGTGATGGTGGCGGTTTCATTCCAGCGAAGTTCACGCACCGAGGAATAGGGCCGGCGCGGTAACAGATCGGACGTCTCGGCTGCCATTACCGCCGCGGGCATGCCGCGAATCGAAGCCAGTGACGCCGTATCGAGATGATCGAAGTGCGCGTGCGACACGAGGACGAGGTCGATCTCAGGAAGGTCCTCGGGTGTCAGCGCACATTGGACGAGCCTCAGCGGCCCCAGAGTTCCCACCCCGAGATCGACGCCGATGCGCGAATACAGCGTCGGATCGGTCAGGATACGCACGCCGTAGAAGTTGATCAGAACGGTGGCGTGACCGAGCCACGCAAGCGTCACCGCGTTGTCGGACCACGTGGCCGGAGCCGGTTGGTGTGCCGCTGACGGAATGTCGCGGCCGATCTCGTCGAGGCGCTGCCGCAGGAACCTCGCGCCCCACGACGACACACTGAGCCAGGCGGCGCCGCCGACACCGGCGGCGAGACCGGATACCATGAACGTGCGGCGGTTCAACACGGGCCGTTTCGCGTTTGTGAACACGCCCGTACAGTCTGAAGGCAATCGGAACCGGCGGTCAATTGGGTCACAACAGGTAAGACGCGGGCCACAGGCCGGCGGTAACCGGAAGGTAGAAGAATAGACGCGTGAACGACCGGGCCTTTCGGGCAGCCCTCCGCCGCCGGCTTGCCTCACCGCTTCCTGGCTTCGATGCGCAGTCGCGAATGTCGCCACGTCCGCGCCTGGGCGCTGATTTGGCTGTGGATCTCGCCACGCTTCGGCCCGCCGCGGCGCTGCTCCTGATTTATCCACACGAAGACGCGTGGCATGTGCCGCTCACGGTGCGCGGCTCCTCGCTGCGTCACCACACCGGGCAAGTATCACTGCCGGGTGGGCGTCTCGACGAAGGCGAGTCCGTTGAGCAGGCCGCCCTGCGTGAAGCGCACGAGGAGGTCGGAGTCCTTCCCTCCAATGTCGACATCGTCGGCCGGCTCACCTCGCTGCCTGTGTTCGTGAGCGGCCACTTGCTTCACCCGGTCGTCGGCTTTGCCTCCGAGCGGCCGAATTTCAGCCTCGCGTCACACGAGGTGGACCGGTTGCTCGAAGTTCCAATGGACCTTCTGCGTGAACCGGAGCGAGTGCTGTGGGAGGAGCGAACACGGCTCCGTCCGGCGGATGGTGTGATGAAGGTTCCGTACTTCAACGTGCTCGACGCCCGCGTATGGGGTGCGACGGCAATGGTGCTCGCCGAATTCGTCGCGCTGCTGGAAGAACTGGAAAAGTCGGTCTGAAGCGGAACACAGGGTGAGCTGCAGCAGGACATTTCTCTGTCTGAGAGCACGTGTCCCGTCGCAGGTGTGCACAATCAGGCGCACGGCTTCTGGCCGGATTCTTGCCACACCTGAAGTGCAGGGAATACCGGGTAAAGCCCTCGCAGTGAGCTGCCGATGGGCTGGTACATACCCCGGTTGGGACTGCACTCCAGGGTCCGTCAGGAGGTGGCATGGAGCCGCTGCAAGAACTGCTCGCCGTCGATCAACAGCGCGCGCTCGAATTCTTCGTCACGGGTCTGCAGGACGTCGCGTCACCCGGCGTCGATCGACAGGAGCTACTGTACAACGCCAGCGTCCTCGCGCACTACGCGCAAGTCTCCACCTGCGCCGAACTCGAGATGCCGGCGCCAGCCAACCTGAGTGCCGTGTTCGACAACTTCGTCTTCAACGCCGCCATGCCGCAGGACGCGCACCTGATGGAAACGGCCGGAGCGCAGTGCCTGTTCCTCACCGGCTTTTTCGAGGATCAGATGCGCGGCCGTCACGATATCCGCTGGTACGCGGAACTGGGCGCCGGCTTCTTCCTGCGCGCGGCCGGCTGCGACCGAACCGGCAAGAGGACCCGCCTGCTGGCCATGATCGCCAGGCACTTTGAACCCTGGCGCCAGACCCATGCCCGGCTCAGCCGGGAGCTCCGCGACCAGCAGTACCTCCTGACGCCGCCATCTTCCCTGATGTAAACATGGACCGGGCGCGGGCGCAGGCGTAGACTGCGTTCATGCGGATTTCAGCTTCGGCCTGCGTTGTCGCGACGGCTTGCTGCTGGCATACGCGCCTTCCTCGTTTGCACAGCGAGTGGCGTTCGAGCGCTCGTATGACGTCGGGACCACACCGACGCTGGATGTGTCCACGATCCGCGGAAAGATCAATGTGTCGGTTGGAGAAGCCGACCGCCTTGTCGTGAGAGGTACGGCGACTGTTCGCTTTGGTTTGAGCGTCCCGAGCACGGCCTACGAGCTTGTCAAGCAGGTCGCCGCCGATCCCCCTATTCAGCAGGAAGGCAATACCCTCCGGCTGCGCCCGCCAGCGGGCGCAGACCAACAGCGCGCGATGACCGTCGCCTGCGACGTGAGTGTGCCGCGCGGGACGATCGTCAGGACCAACAGCGACTCCGGAGAGACCACCGTGGTCGGCGTGGGTGGTGCCGTCTCCGTACGAACGCAATCAGCCGCCGTCCGGGTCCAGGATCTTGGTGGCGAAACAGATGTGACGACGGGATCGGGAGAAGTCCAGGCCGACAGCATCACCGGCGATCTGAAGGTGTCGACAGAGAGCAGTCGCATCAACGTTCGGAATCTCGGCGCGGGACTGCGCGTGCGCACGCAGAGCGGTGCGATCGAGGGCACACTCCGTGGGCGAGGAACCGTTGACGTCGGAACCGGATCGAGTGCGATCGAACTGATCGGTGTGCACGGAGCGCTGACGGCAACGTCGAACAGCGGCCGGATTCGCATCAGTGGCATGCCGAGCGAGCCGTGGCAGGTCACGAGCGGCTCTGGAAGTTTCGAGCTCGACTTCGATTCCAGCTCGAAGCTCACCTTGGAAGCACGCAGCAACTCAGGCACGGTTTACGTGGATGGCTCGAGGCTCCACGGATCGACCTCGAAGAGCCTCGCCTCGGGCACGGTGGGCGGCGGGGGGGGGGGGGGGGGGGGCCACCAGGAGTGGTTCTATCCGAATAGGACTGCGATAGGCGACACGCTGTCTACTTCGCCTTGTGCGACGACTCCATCAGCACCAGGCCCGAGCCAATCGCCGACGGCAACTTCAGTTGATCACCAAAAGAGCCCAGACCGAAGCCTTCGCGCACGGTGCCCTTGACGCTCACGCGGGCTCCCTTCCGTGGCACACCCTTGTCAGACACGATCCAGAGCCGCCCGGTGTTGTCGTCCAGTTGATACACGCCGCGCCCGAGCGCGGAGTAGCTGTCGACAACGTTGCCGGACAAGTTCACCTGCTTGTTCGTGTAGCGGCTCGGGTCGGCCAGCACCTGGTTGATCGATCGGCTCGCACACGCGGCGGACAGCACCGCCCCGATCAGAAGGACGAGGAGACCGACACGTTTGAGAATCGATCCGTTCATATCGCACCTCATATCCACGCGACTCTTCATCATCAGAACAGCACCGCCACGGTCGAGAAGAACCTGCGGGAAACGTAGGCAAAGGCCCTGCCAGAGGCACATTTCTCGGCTGAAGTGGCTACAGCAGAGTAGGTTAGAGGGAACATCGCTGATTGAATGATGGCCACGTGGCGTCCTCACCGTATGACGCGTTGGTCGTTCGTGAGGTCAGCAGTAGTACGCTTCGTTCGACCCCACAGGAGAATCACCCCACATGATTCACGTTGAAAATCTGGTCAAGACCTTTGGTGAGGTCAAGGCCGTGGATGGCATTTCGTTCGATGTCTCCGCGGGAGAGATCTTCGCGTTCCTCGGTCCGAACGGCGCCGGCAAGACGACAACGATTCAGATGCTCACCACGCTCCAGCGACCGACCAGCGGGACGATGAAGCTGGACGGCCTGGATCCCTCGACGCAGCCACTCCAGGCACGCAGCCGCTTCGGGATTGTCTTTCAGGATCCAAGTCTCGACGTCGAGCTCACGGCGTACGAGAACATGGACCTTCATGGCGCGTTGTATCACGTGCCGCGCAAGGTTCGCGTCGAGCGAATTCACACGCTGCTTACCCTGTTCGAGCTGTGGGATCGTCGAGACTCGATGGTGAAGACGTTCTCCGGCGGCATGAAGCGACGGCTCGAGATCGCCCGCGGGCTCCTGCACACGCCGAAGATTCTCTTCCTGGATGAGCCGACGCTCGGTCTCGATCCGCAAAGCCGGAATCAGCTGTGGACGCACGTCAAGCATCTCAATGAGACGGAAGGTGTCACCGTCTTTCTCACGACTCACTACATGGACGAAGCCGAGCGCACGGCGCAGCGCATCGCCATCATCGATCACGGGCATATCGTCGCACAGGGAACGGCGGCGTCACTCAAACAACAGACCGGCGCCGATTCGCTCGAAGGCGCGTTCCTGGCGTTAACTGGATCGACCATCCGCGACGAGCGCGCCGATGCCGCGGAGCAGATGCGCCAGATGGCGAGAATGTGGAGGAGATGAGCCGTGACCGTCGTCTACTATCTCTGGCTCCGTGAGGTGAAGCGTTATCTGCGGTCGCGGCCACAGATCATCGGATCGATTGCGCAGCCGCTCCTGTACCTGCTCGTGCTCGGCTTCGGGCTCGGTCCGGTCTTCGAGCAATCGGGGCAGGGAAGTTATCTGCAGTTCATCGCGCCCGGTGTGGTCGGGATGGCCATTCTGTTCACGTCGATCTTCTCCGGGATCGGGCTGCTGTGGGATCGGCAGTTCGGCTTCCTCAAGGAAACGCTCGTCGCGCCGGTCCCGCGGCTGCAGATCATGCTCGGTCGGACGCTGGGCGGCGCAACAATCGCGTCGATCCAGGGAACGTTGATTTTGATCGTCTGCATGATCGCGGGGTTCAGACCTTACAGCCTGGCGGCGCTTCCGCTCGCCGTGGTCTTCATGCTGCTCGTGGGCCTGGTGTTCGCGGGGCTCGGCACCGCGATCGGATCGTCGTTGAAAGATATGCAGGGCTTTCAGCTGATCATGAACTTTCTGGTGATGCCGATCTTCTTTCTCTCGGGCGCGCTGTTCCCGTTGAACAACCTGCCGACGGCGCTCGCGCTGGCGACGCGTGCCGATCCGCTTTCATACGGTGTCGACGGGCTGCGCGGCGCACTGATCGGCCTGACGCAGTTCGGCATCGTGACGAATCTCTCCGTGCTGACCGTCGTCGCGTCCGGGTTCCTGGTGCTCGGAGCGTGGGCCTTTTCGAGGATTCAGATCTGAGATTTTGCGCATTGGATCTACGCGCGCGATCTGACGTATCGTAAGCGCCTTCGCGATCGGGAACGTGCCCATGATGGCGCGCGGTGTCACCCGCCAGTTGAACCAACTGGTGAAGACATAAATCAGCTCGACGGTGACCTTTTAGCTGCCGACGATTCGCGATCCCACGCCATTTTGCTGGCGTTTTCTTTGCCTGAAGGGTTTCAACCATGGCCTCCGCGCCCGTTGCGCTCCCCGGCGTCGACCGACCACTTCTCAGCAAACGCGGACTGTCGCGCGCTCAGATCCTCTGGCTTGCGTTCGTCACCGTCCAGGCCCTCGACGGCGCCCTGTCCTACGTGGGAGTTTCATTGCATGGCCCGGACATCGAGGCGAATCCGCTGGTCGCCTGGTACCTCGGCGCTCTCGGACCAGCGGTCGGCTTCACCGCAGCAAAGTTGTTTGCCGTGATGTGCGGTGTGGTGCTCTACATGACCGCCCACCATCGACTGGTCGGGATCCTCACGCTCGTGTATCTCGTGTTCGCGGTCGTGCCCTGGTTCGCCCTGCTGTCCCTCACGCTGTAGTTCGCTCTCAGCTCGCGGATCTCGCGCCACCGGCGCGACCGGCTAGAATGCGAGCATGTACACGCCGCTGCTCTTCATCCATTCCTGGCTTCGTTGGATCGTCATTTTGAGCGGCCTGGCCGCGCTTGGTGGGGCAGTGGGCGGGGTCTCGGCGCGGCGCGCGTGGCTGCCCGTGGACAACCTGCGGCTCAAGATCTTTGGCATGAGCCTGGATGTCCAGCTGCTCATAGGGTTGATTCTGTACGTCTTTCTCAGCCCGGTCACCGAGTCAGGGTTTGCCGACATGCGGCTGACCATGCGCGATCCGATCCTGCGTTTTTTTGTCGTCGAGCACATCACGGGCATGCTGGTGGCCGTGGCGTTGACGCATATCGGACGCGTCCGCGTGCGCAAGGCGAGTGACGCGGTGGCGCGTCATCGCACCGTGCTCATCTTCATCGGTCTCGCGATGGTGGCTTTGCTGCTGTCGATTCCGTGGCCCGGGATGCCCGGGGGCCGCGAGCTCTTCAGAGGACTCGGACTCTAACGAGACTGCGCCCAGACACTCGAGGCGCCACCTCGCTAGAGTCGCGGTATCTTCTGCCCGCGCTGCGCGCGGGCGAGCCATCTTGACGCGGGACGAGTTGACGCATTTGTCGGCAACCGAGCCGGTCACGTTGGCTCGGGCACGTTATAATTTCGTGTTCTTCATGCTGATGGCCCGCCGGTTCGTGGTCAGTGGTCGTGTGCAGGGCGTCGGCTTCAGGTACTTCACTCAGGAATGGGCGCTGCGCGAGGGAGCCACGGGCTGGGTACGGAACCTGCCCGACGGCCGCGTCGAGGCACACGTCGAGGGTGATGCTGAAGCCGTCACGCGAGTCGAGCGCGCATTGCGGTCAGGCCCGCGTGGAGCGCGGGTCGACACCGTGACGGTCGACGTCGAAGACGTGAGCGGAGCCTACGACACCTTCTCGGTCACGTCATAGCAACGGGCCGTCAGGAAACAAGAGACTGAATGGATCTCAAACAACACATCAGGCACATCCCCGACTTTCCGAAGGCGGGCATCCTCTTCTACGACATCACAACGCTGCTGAGACATCCGGAAGGTCTCCGTGTGACCATCGACCGATTGGCAGAGCCGTACGCGAACGCGTCCATCGAGCTGGTCGTCGGCATCGAGAGCCGCGGCTTCATCCTGGGAAGCGCGGTCGCCAAGCGCCTGGGCGCGGGCTTCGTGCCTATTCGGAAGCCCGGAAAGCTGCCGGCGAAGTCGGTCAAAGAGGTATACGAGCTCGAATACGGCACCGACGCGCTCGAGATTCATGAGGACGCCGTGCAACGCGGACAGCGGGTGTTGATCGTCGACGATGTCCTGGCGACGGGCGGGACCGCGGCCGCCGCCGCGCGCCTGGTGCGACACCTCGGTGGCGAGCTGCATGGACTGGCCTTCCTGATCGAGCTGATGTTCCTGAAGGGACAGGCAAAGCTGCCAGGGGAGAAGGTCTATTCGGTCCTTCAGTACTGAGTCAGGCGGCGCTTCCCGGATACGAGCTACGGGCGAGAGGGAGTCTCATACAATAGAGAGTCGGGTCCCCGTAGCTCAGTCGGATAGAGCGAGCGCCTCCTAAGCGCTAGGCCGGCAGTTCGATTCTGCCCGGGGACGCCACAAGATTCGAGTCTCCAGCGAGCACCGGCGGGGACAGTAGCAAGAGACGAGATACGACATGAAGCGCCAGGAACGTCATCACCTGAAAGAGAACGAGCTGATTCACTCGATCGAGGCCACCCGCGATTTCATGGAAACGCGGAAACGCGAGATCGGCTACGGCGTCATCGCCGTGCTGGTCATTGCCGCCGTTGGCGTCGGCGTGATGTTGTATCGGCAAAGCAATCAATCGCGTGGCGTGGAACTCCTCGCCGAGGCGATGGTCGCCCTCAACGCGCGGGTCGTGCCAGCCGGCGCGGGGGCGCAGGCAGGTGGTGAAGACATCCCGGCCGCAGCGGCACTCGGCGCGACCGGGAGCTTCGCAACCGAGGCAGCGAAGCTGAATGCGGCGCTGCCGAAGCTTCAGGCCGCGGCCGATGCCTATCCGGACAGCCCCGCCGGGATCACGGCGCGATATCACATGGCCAGCACACTGGCCGCGCTCGGTCGTTCCGACGAGGCGATCAAGCAGTTCGACGACGTGATCAGAAGGGCCGGAAGCGGGCAGATCTACGGTCGTATGGCGCGCCTCGGAAGGGCGGATACGCAGGCTCGTGCAGGACAGGTTGACGCCGCCATCGCCACGTGGAAAGAGATGGCAGCCTCGACGACCGGCGAGTTCCCCGTCGACGCGATCCTGATGGAACTGGCGCGCGCGTACGCTCAGCAGGGCAACGCGGAAGAAGCGCGCAAGACCTTCAACCAGCTGATCGATCAGCACCCTGATTCTCCTTACACGTCGGAAGCACGCGCCGAGCTCGAAAACCTGAAGGGCTAGTTCCTCAAGGTCCTTACGCCGTCTGCCGATTGGACGGGAGGTGTGGACCTGGCTCCTGGTCTGTTTCGGCGGTGTTTGTGCCATCGCAGGCAGCTGGCTATACGTCCAGCGTCTGACCTCGGCACGCGGCGCGACCAGTGTTCCCGTTGATCTCCTCTCGAGTCCGCGGCTCCTCGAGTTGGCAGAGGAGGCGGCAGGCTTCGGCGTGTGGGAGTGGGACCTGCGCAACGACACGACCGTGCTGTCGGCCGGCGCCGCTCGACTCACCGGCTATCCGGCCGTGGCGACACGAAAGTCCGCTTTCGAACTCCTCGAGCTGATTCATCCCGACGACCGCAATCTGGCAGAAGAATCTGCCCAAGGCGCGGTGGCCAACCACACCAGCTTTCAGTTCGACTTCAGAGCTCGCCAGCCCGACGGCTGCTACCGGTGGCGGCGAAACAGCGGACGCGCGGAGTACGACCGCGGCCGGGCAGTGCGCGTGGTCGGCGCCATCAGCGATGTTCACGAAGAGAAGCTGATGCTGGAGCGGTTGGCCGATGCGGCCGTACGGATGTCCCTCGCGGAGAACGTGGCGGGCTTCGGCGTGTGGGAGTTGGACAGCGCGACAGGCATCATGACGCTGTCGGCTGGGGCCGCCGCGCTCAGCGGATTCGAGCATCGCAGCATGCAGGTTCCGGCCTCTGAGGTGAGCGCAAGGATCCACCCGGAGGATGCCGCCGGCGTCGGCGAAGTGGTCGCCCGCGCCATTGCCGAAGGTACGTCGTACCGGATCGATTGCCGCGTGGTCGTACCGGGCGGGGAACTGCGGTGGATCCGCAGCCAGGCCCGCGTCGAAATGAACGATGGCAAAGCCGTGCGCATTACCGGCGCCATCATCGACATCACCCGCGAACGCGTCCTGCTCGATCAACTCCGGCAAAGCGCCGAACGCATGCGGCTCGCCGAAGAGGCCGCGGGATTCGGTGTCTGGGAATCCGATCGGCTGGCCCAATCGGTGACCGTGTCGGAAGGCATGCTGCGGCTCCATCAGCTCCCACCGGATACGCCGCTCACGCTTACGACCCGCGAGATCGTGTCCATGCTGGATGCGGACTACCTTGCGGCGCTGAAAGCGGCGACCGACATCTCCTTTGAGACTGGAGATCGGTTCGAGATCGAGGTGCCGTTGCGCCTGCGTGACGGAACCACGACCTGGCGCCGGATCCAGGCACGCCCTGAGTACATGAATGGTGAGCCGTGGCGGTTGATCGGCGCAACACTCGACATCACCAGCGAGCGGCAGATGCGGCGCTCCCTCGAGCATGCCCGCACCAAAGCGGAAGCAGCCGCTCGTGCCAAGAGCGAGTTCCTCGCCAACATGAGCCACGAGATCCGCACGCCGCTCAACGGCGTGATCGGCATGATCCAGTTGCTGCTCGATTCGCAGCTGACGGGACAGCAGCGCGACTGGGCCGAGACCGCGATGGACTCTGGAACGGCACTGTTGTCGATCATCAACGACATCCTCGACTTCTCGAAGATCGAAGCGGGCAAACTGGCCATCGACGTTCTGTCGTTCGATCTCCGGCGCCTGCTGGAGGAAGTCGCTGGCATCCTCGCACCCAAGGCCGCCAACAAGGGCATCGACCTCGTGGTGCAGTACAGCCCGGGAACGCCAGTCCACCTCGTCGGCGACGCCCACCGCATCAGGCAAGTCGTCCTGAACCTCGCGAACAACGCGGTCAAGTTCACCAACGCGGGTCACGTGCTGATCACGGCAGAAGCCGTGGAACAGGATGAATCAGGCGCGACAGTCCGCATCGCCGTGACCGACACCGGCATCGGAATCTCACCGCACGCCCTCGACACGCTGTTCGACAAGTTCACGCAGGCCGACTCGTCGACGACGCGTCGTTACGGCGGGACAGGACTGGGGCTGGCAATCTCCCGGAGACTGGTCGAGCTCATGAAGGGCACGATCGACGTGAAAAGTCAGGTCGGTCAGGGTTCAACGTTCGCGTGCACGCTGCTTCTGCCTCTCGGGAACTACCCGGACGCTGTACCCGCCACGCCGGCGGCTGCCTTGCGTGGAATCCGCGTCTTGATCGTCCTGGACAACGTCGTCAATCGCCGGGTGATTCGCGAACAGATCGTCAGCTGGGGCATGCGCGATGGCAGTTGCGCGACGGGCCGCGAGGCGCTTGACGTCATTCACACGGCGCAGCAAAGCGGGGACCCGTACAGCATCATCATTGCCGACCAGGAAGTCGCCGAGGTGGACGGCATGACGCTGGCCGCGGCCGTTCGACAGGACCCAGCCGGCCGCGATCTGGTCTACGTGATGTTGACGTCGATTGGGCAACCGGTTGACCAGGACACGCTGCCCCAGCAGGGCATTGATGCCTGTCTGGTCAAACCTGTTCGGCACGTTCGGCTCATCAACACGCTTGCTACCGCCTGGGCGCGTCGACGGGGGAGCGCCTGCGAGGAAGCCCCCGCTCCGGCGGTCACGTCGCCCGGCGCCCTGAATGAGCTCGCACACTTCGCTGGCCACGTGCTCGTCGTCGAGGACAACCTGGTGAATCAGAAAGTCGCGGTCGCGTTGTTATCGAGACTGGGGCTGCGCGTTGACGTTGCCAACCATGGTCGCGAGGCGGTTGAGCAGATGAAGTGGTGTGCGTACGACCTGGTGCTGATGGACTGCCAGATGCCCGTGATGAACGGCTACGACGCGACGATTGAGATCCGCAAGACCGATGGCGGCCAGAAGCGAGTGCCGATTATCGCGATGACGGCCGACGTGATCGACGGTTCACGAGAGCGGGCATTGGATGCCGGCATGGACGACTTCATCGCCAAGCCGGTCGACGTGCACGAGCTCAGTCGCGCGCTGCGGACCTGGTTGCCGAAGGCGGCATAGAGACGCGTCGCACGTTGCGAAGGGCAGTGAAGTCTCCCACGGGGTTGAGGCGCAGTCCCTCGAGCCCTTTCAGTGCGACGAAGACGTTCGTCTTGCTCCAGATCGGAATGTAGGGAGCGTCGGCCGCGATGAGCTTCTGAGCCGCGCCGTAGTAGCCCCTGCGCGTACCCTCATCGAGCGACCGCGAGGCGAGATCGAGCAGGTCATCGACCTGCGCATTCCGGTAATAGCCGCGATTGAACCCTCCCGGCGGCACCTCCCGGGAATGGAAGACGCGTCGCAGCATGTCGGGATCGATCATCGCGCCGCCTACCCACTGCAGGGCGAAGAGCTGAAAGTTGCCCTTCACGACGTCGGCAAAGAAAGTGGCGAACTCATAGGACCTGAGGTCCAGCTCGATCCCCACAACGCGGAGGTCGTGTTGAATGGCGGTGGCTTGAAGTCGCGTCTCTTCATTCGTCGAGATCTTCAGCGACAGCCGCAGTCGCGGCTCTGGTCCTTCGCCATCCGGATCCCTCAGGCCCGCTTCGTCCAGCAAACGCCGTGCACGCTCTGGATCGTAGGTGAAGCGGAATACATCCGGCTCGAACGCCCACGCCAGGTCCGGGATCAGGCCCGCAGCAGGGCGGCCCAGGCCGCGACGCAGGTACGTGATGATGGCGTCACGATTGGTCGCGTAGCCGATGGCATGGCGCACGCGCACATCGGCGAGCTGGGGATCTCGGAGATTGAATCCGACGTAGGAGAAGTCGACACCGGGTGAGCGCTCGATCGAGAACTGCTCGCTCTTCTCGAGCTGATGCACGATGTCGGGTGGCAGGTCGTTGACCACGAGGTCGGTCGAGCCTTTGCGAAGCTCGAGACCTCGCATCGTGTCGTCGGGAACGACCTTCATGACGATCCCCGCGTTGTCGGGGCGGCCGTCCCAATATTCCTCGAACGCCGAGAGCACCAGCGTGTCGTCCGAGTCGTAGCGCACGAACCGATAGGGACCAGTACCGATCGGGACGGTCCGAAGCGCGTCGCCGGCGTCGGCCGGCACAACGGGCGGTACACCGGTCAACTGGATCGGGAACGCGGCAAACGGCTCGCGCAGCGTGAACACGACGGTGTAGTCATCCAGCGCGGTGACGTCTTTCAGCGCTCGGAACGAGCCTCTAAAAGGCGAGACCATGGCAGGATCGAGAATGCTCTTGAATGTGTAGACGACATCACGGGCTGTCAGCTCGTGCCCATCGTGAAACCTGACGCCGTGACGCAGGTGGACGATATACGTGAGTGGATCGGGGTTGTCGAGGCGCTGGGCGAGCGCCGGTCCGATTCTCAGATCGTTACCGTTCTGCAGGAGCGGGCTGTAGACCAGTTGCGACAGCCGCTGGGTCGCTTCATCGTTGCTCAGCCGCGGATCCAGCGCATTCGGACCGGAACGAACCGCGACGGTGATGACGTTCGGATCCCGTGGTCCCTCGGAGTATGCGCAACCGCTCAGAGCCAGAGACAGCAACACGGAATGTAGAGTGCCACACACAGCAGACATCCCGCGGTGCGGCCTGGTGCCTTTTCTGAACTCTGAATTCCGCATCCTGAATTACGTGTCTTCTGACAGCTTCTTCAGTTCAGCCAACAGCTCGAGCGCCTGGCGCGGCGTGATGTTGTCGACATCGACTGCTTCGAGTCTGGCCATGAGTTCAGCGCCACGCGAGTCTCCGCTGCCGGACGGCGTCGCGAACAACCCCAATTGCGCCGTCGATGGTCCACCGGCGGCCGTCGACAGCGTGGGGCGTCCGCCGCGTGACGCTTCATCGCGTTCAAGCCCGGCGAGGATTTCCTGGGCTCGAGTCAGCACGATCGCTGGGAGTCCGGCCAGCCGCGCAACCTGAATCCCATAACTCCGATCCGAGCGGCCGCTGACGATCTTCCGCAGGAAGATGATCTGGTCCTTCCACTCACGGGCAGAGACATGCGCGTTGACGACACCGGGGAGCGCATCGGCAAGGTCGGTGAGCTCGTGGTAGTGCGTGGCGAAGAGCGTCTTCGGTCGCGCACGCGGGTTGGTCGCCAGGTATTCGGCAACGGCCCAGGCGATGCTCAAGCCATCGAACGTCGAGGTTCCGCGGCCGATCTCGTCCAGCACGACCAGGCTGCGCGAGGTCGCCGTGTGCAGGATGTTGGCAGTCTCCTGCATTTCGACCATGAACGTCGAATGGCCGCGAGCGATGTTGTCCGAGGCGCCGACGCGCGCGAAGATCCGATCGACAATCGGGAGCTTCGCCTGGCGAGCGGGCACGAACGAACCGATCTGCGCCATCAGCGGGATGAGCGCCGTCTGGCGCAGATAGGTCGACTTGCCGCCCATGTTGGGCCCCGTCAGCACGACCAGTTGGCGGGAATCACCGTTGAGATCGATGTCGTTCGGGACGAACGAGTCAGTAAACCGCTCGACCACGGGATGCCGCCCATCCACGACCACGTACTCGTCACCGTCGTGGAGGTGCGGCTTGGTGTAATTGGCGATCGCCGCCGTCTCGGCGAGCCCCGCTAAGACGTCGAGGGCAGCGAGCGAACGCGCCGTGTCCTGAACCCGTGCGGATTCCGCTGCGACCCCGGAGCGCAGGGCTTCGAAGATCTCGATCTCGCGCCCGAGGATACGCTCGTCGGCGCCCAGCACCTTCTCTTCGTACTCCTTGAGCGCCTGAGTCGTGAAGCGCTCGCCACCCGCGATCGTCTGCTTGCGCAGATAGTCGTCGGGCACGAGGTGCAGGTTCGCTTTGGAGATCTCGATGTAGTAGCCAAAGACTCTGTTGAAACGAACCTTCAGCGAGGAGATGCCGGTGCGCGACCGCTCCGCCTCTTCCATCTCGGCAATCACCTGCCGGCCCGATCGGCTGATCGCTTTGAGCTCGTCGAGCGCCGGGTCGACACCGTCGCGGGTGAAGCCTCCTTCACGAACGATCGCCGGCGGTTCATCGATGAGGGCCCGCTCGATCAGGCTGCGCACGTCGGGCAGATCGTCGAGCTCGGCCAGCAGGCTCTTGATAAGTGGGGCCTGACACTGATCGAGCAGGAGCCTGATGCGTGGAACCGCGTCCAGCGACTGCCGAAGCGACACCAGCTCGCGCGGGCCCGCAGTGCCCAACGCAACGCGTCCGATCAACCGCTCCAGGTCGTGCACGCCCTTGAGCGAGTCCCGGAACTTTCCACGTTCGGTCGAACGGAACGCCATCTCCTCGACGGCATCCAGGCGGTCGCGAATGCGCTCGAGCGCACAGAGCGGACGCAGCAGCCACCCGCGCAGCATTCGACCGCCCATCGACGTGATCGTTCGATCGATCTCGTGCAGGAGCGAGCCCTGCGAGCCACCCTCGCTCCCGGTCACCACCTCCAGATGTTTCAGCGTGATGGGATCGATGACGAGGCTGTCGCCGCTCGTGCGGTACGAGATCGCACGGACATGTGCCAGATCGGCTTTCTGCGTATCCCGCAAGTAGGCGACGAGGGCACCAGCCGCCTGAATGGCGATGGTGCGGCCTTCCAGTCCGAACCCTTCCAGGCCATGCGTCTTGAGCTGATCGAGGAGAGCACGCCGCGCGGCCTCCGGCTCGAAACTCCAGCTGTCAGCGGACGTCACTGCCGGCTCCACACGCGTCAGCGCGACGATCTTCTCGACGATCGATGGCTGCTGCTCGTCGTTCGAGACGACGACCTCTCGCGGACGCAGCACCGCGACCTCGTCGGCCAGCGCCTCGAACCCTGCCAATCCGTGATACTCCGCGGCGCTGAACTCACCGGTGGAGAGATCCACCAACGCCGCGCCGAACGTCTCGTTCTTGCCGGCGGCAGCAATCGCCATGAGGAACGCCGGCTCGCGCGCCTCGAGGTAGCTGGTGTCGGTGAGCGTCCCGGGCGAGACGACGCGAACCACCTCCCGCCGCACGAGGCCCTTGGCTTTCTTGGGGTCCTCCACCTGCTCGCAAATGGCGACGCGAAAACCTTTCTTGACGAGCCTTGCCACGTACCCGTCGGCGGCATGAAAGGGCACGCCACACATCGGGATCCCGTTGCCCCCTGCGTCCTTCGACCTCGACGTCAGCGTCAGCTCGAGGGCACGTGCTGCGACCAGCGCGTCCTCGTAGAACATTT
The DNA here is from genome assembly GCA_032156805.1 of Acidobacteriota bacterium. GTDB lineage: Bacteria > Acidobacteriota > Vicinamibacteria > Vicinamibacterales > UBA2999 > Gp6-AA40. The sequence continues at coordinate 23,675 of JALDXQ010000022.1, read as the reverse complement.
CGTAGAAGTCGCCCATCCTGAAGAAAACAATCGCGTCCCGGTACTGACGCTTGGCGTCGAGGTACTGACGCATTGCGGGCGTGACGGTGGCGGTTGGAGGCATCGGCTCTGGAGGCACTATTATCCATCCATGGTCATTCTTGCCCTCGATACCACGACACCCACGGGCAGCTGCGCGCTGGCCGTCGACGGCGTCGTCGTGCGAGAAGAGGCCAGCGACCCCTCGCTGCCGCCCGCGACACGTCTGCCGCTCGATCTGATGACGCTGCTCGACCACGGGAGCACGAAACTCGCCGAAGTCGATGGGTTTGCCGTCGCGATCGGACCAGGTTCATTCACGGGCCTGCGCATCGGGATTGCGATGATGCAGGGGCTGGCGTTTGCGGCAGGGAAGCCGCTGCACGGTGTGTCTGCCCTCGATGCCCTTGCCCGCATGGGCCATTCCGAAGCCGAAGGGCGACAGATAGCCACGTGGGTCGATGCCTGGCGGGGTGAGGTCTACGCCGCACGCTACGACGGAGAACGTGAGATCGACGCCCCGGTTGTCGCCGCCCCCGATCAGATCCTGATCGGCCTTGGGCAGGAGCCCACCTTTTTCATTGGCGATGGTGCGCGGACATACGAGGACAAGATTCGTGGTGCTCTTGGAGATGCCGGTCGGGTCGCGTCGCTGCCAACGCCTCTGCTGGCGGGCGCTATCGCGATCCTGGCCGGTGCGTCGAGAGATGCGTACGCGCCGCCCCATGCAATTCGACCGTTGTACGTGCGTCGAACGGATGCCGAACTCGTCAGGGACTTGCGTGCAACCAGATCCCACGCCTGATTACTGGATCGACCGACTCGACGGCGATCAGGATATCGACGGCCTTCTCTTCGTGGAATCCGAGTCGTTTACCAACCCCTGGACGCGTGAGATGTACGCCTGGGAACTGCAGAATCGCGCGGTCTGCCATATCCTCGTCGTTCGAACTGCCGAGCGTCCCGTCGTTGGTTTCTGTGCGTTCTGGCTCGTCGTCGACGAGATCCACATCAACAACGTCGCGATCCTGCCCGGTCTCCGCGGGCAGGGCATCGGCACCGCACTGATGACTCGCGTCTTCGCCGAAGGCCGGAGTCTGGGGGCGCGGCGTGCCACGCTCGAGGTGCGTTCGTCGAACCAGGCTGCGCGCCGGCTGTACGAACGGCTCGGGTTCTATGTAGCCGGGACGAGACGCAACTACTACACGAACCCGGTTGAGGATGCGCTGGTCCTGTGGCGCGATTGCTGAGACGCCCGGTGACAGACCTGACCTGTCATACGCATTCAACTGCTTGACGCACAGTGGTTTAACCCTAGTGTCTTTTACGGATTGAGCGTGCGGCGGGCGTATGTTACCGTGATGTCACTGGCATCGGTAACCGTGATGTCAACGTCCTTCTTCCTGAAAGGAGGGTGCCGCCTATGAGCGCAGCCGAAGCACAGGAGGTAAAAGACCTCTTGATGCGAAGCAACGATCAGTACCGCCAGCTGTCAGAACGTCATCACGAGCTGGACGATCGATTGAACCAACTCACCCATCTTCCTCACCTCACCGCCAACGAGCAAGTCGAAGAAGTTACCCTTAAGAAACGGAAACTAGCCCTCAAAGATCAGATGGAGCAGATGGCGCTCGAGTACGCCAAGACTCACTTCAGAGCCTCCTGACCCCTCGCTGCGAAACCGGGTTTGATTTCCTGTGGTATTGCTTGGAGATTAAACCCGGTTTCTGTCTCTCGCGGCCTCGTCGCGGCCGGACCCGACTCTATGCGATTTGACCCTGCTGGCTGGCCCTTCGTGATCGGGTCGGCCGTGATTGCCCTGATCGTCTGGCTCCTGGCCGGCCCTCTTCTCGGGGTGCCGCTGTTGGTCGTCTCCAGCTTTCTCCTGTTCTTTTTTCGTGATCCGGAGCGTGTTCACAACGCGCCTTCGTCCGCCGTCCTGTCCCCGGCAGACGGACGCGTGATGGTCGCCGGTCCTCCGACCGGGGAGGCCACACCGGCAGGGGACTGGCAGCAAATAAGCGTTTTTCTGTCCCCGATGGACGTGCACGTGAATCGCATTCCGGTCAGTGGCCGCGTGACGCGCGTGGAGTATCATCCCGGTCGGTTCCTGCCGGCCTACCGGAAGGAGTCCGGAGACCTGAACGAGCGCTCCGAGATTACCGTCGATCACGACGGACAGAAGATCGTCTTCCGGCAGATCGTCGGTGTGCTCGCGCGCCGAGTGGTATGCCGCACGAGAGAAGGGCTCGACGTGAAAGCTGGCGAGCGCTTCGGCGTGATGAAGTTCGGCTCGCGCATGGACGTGTTCGTTCCAACCGATGCCACGCTTCACGTGCGTGTCGGCGAGACGGTTGTTGGCGGGGTGACGGTGATTGCGACCTTGCCGACGTCGAGGCCAAGGGAGGCGCGCAGTGGTCTGGAGACTCAGCATGCACGCTGACGACGAACGCCGACACCGGCGCACGATCCTGAGACTCCGGCCGCTGCGGCCCCGCCCCGATCGGGCGCGCCGTTTCCGTCGTGGCGTGTACCTGCTGCCCAGCATGTTCACGATGGCGAACATGTTCTGTGGCTACGCCTGCATCGTCCATGCGATGCGCGGGGACCTGGGCACGGCGGCGCTGTTCATTGGCTTCGCCTTCGTGCTCGACATGCTCGACGGCCGGATCGCGCGGATGACGGGAACGACGAGCGCCTTCGGACTGGAATTCGATTCGCTTGCCGACGTGATCTCCTTTGGTGTGGCCCCCGCGATCCTGTCGTTCAAGTGGGGACTCGAACCGCTTGGCCAGATCGGGTGGGCAGCGGGATTCCTCTTCGTGGCAGCCGCAGCCGTGCGGCTGGCGCGCTTCAACATTCAGTCCGGTACTCAGGACAAGCGCTACTTCGTCGGACTGCCGAGCCCGGCGGCAGCGGTTGTTCCCGCAGCGACAGTCTTCGCCTATCCAGCTGGCCTCCAGGGATACGCGGAAGCGTGGCCGGTGCTGAGCATGGTGATCGTCCCGGCGCTCCTGATGGTCAGCACGATTCGTTATCGCAGCTTCAAGTCGCTGGATCTGCAGGCGCGCCGCAGCTACCCGGTCCTCTTCCTGTTTGCCTTGGGACTTGCCGCACTGGCCGCCTCGCCAAGATTCGTGTTGCTGGCAATGGCCTACGCCTACCTGGCCTCTGCGTTCATCGGTCTCGCGTGGCATCGGCTTCGACGCCGGCCGGCAGGTCAAGTGGGCGAAGCAGAGAAGCCTAAAGACGTCGCTCTCTAGTTCCTCACCGCCGGCAACGAGATCTCCACGCTCGTTCCCTGGTCGCGAACGCTCTGCACGGTAATCGTTCCGCCGCTCAGTTCCACGTTGCGCTTGGCAATTGGCAGTCCCAATCCCGTTCCGCTGGCCTTGGTCGAGAAGTACGGCTCAAAGGCTCGCGCCAGTGCCTCCTCGTCCATGCCGACGCCGGTATCCGATACGCGAATGCGCACCCAGCCATTGTCGGCGTTGGCGGCCACGGCCAGCATTCCCGAACCTGGCATGGCGTGGAGCGCGTTCTCCACGATGTTGGTGAGTGAACGAGAGATGAGATTTCGGTCGACGAACACGGGTGGCAATGCTGACGGAATCGAGACCTCGAGACGAATCCGGCCATCGAGTCCGGCCCGATATGGATCCACGATCTCGTGAAGGAGCGCGGCGACATCGACGTCGACAGGCTTGGCCGTCGGCGACGAGGCAAAGCTCGAGAACTCAGATGCAATCTGCCGCAGCAGCTTTACCTGCGTAAGGATGGTCGCGACACACTCCTGGAGCACCGGGCTGAGCGGTTCGCCCCTGTCGGCGTGAACGCGGCGAAGATGTTCGGCATTGAGTTGTATCGGCGTGAGCGGGTTCTTGATCTCATGAGCCACTTGCCGCGCCATCTCGGCCCAGGCCTCGAGCCGGTTCGTGCGCTCCAGTTCACCCCGCTGACGCTGCAGATCGGCGGCCATGTTGTTGAACGCTTCTACGAGGCGCCGCAATTCATCTGACGACGTGGCGGCAATGCGCGCACCGAGGTCGCCACGGGCGATGCGGCTCGTCGCACGGGTCAGCCGGTTGACTGGATCCGAGATGCGCTCGGCCATTCGATAGCCGAGCCCTGCACCTGCGAGGATAAACAAGAGCGCCGCCAGCAGCGCGCGGCGATCGAGCGTGTCGAGTTGTTCGTCGATTTCACGCTGACGGGACGTCAGCGGCACGGTGAGCATGCCGAGCTGACGGACCGCGAGCGGCGTGGCCGCGACCAGGTACTCGAAGTCGCCGATACGTTCGCGCGTCACCGACGCCGCCTCGTTCCGCAGGACGAGCGCGTGATACACGTCCGCATCAACCCGGTTCGGCAGCACGCCTGACGCGAAGAGATTGCGTTCACTGGTCGCCAGCAGCCGTGCACCAACGAACATGTTCACGTCCTGATCGATCAGCCGGCTCACCCACACCATCAGGTTGTCGTCGACACCGAGGCCCAGTTGCTCGGCGCGCGGGGCAGCCAGGTCCTCGACGACGCGGCCGGCGGCGGAGGCCGTGCGAATTGCCTCCTGCTCGATGCTGGCCTCCATCTGCGCGGCGACGTAATTACGTGTCACGAGGACCAGCGCAACGACCGGAACGAATACCGCCGCCACGAACGCCAGAAACAGCTTTCGATAAAAGCTTGCTCTCAGCTCGCGCAAGAGGGCTGCACCGTCCAGCTGCCGTTGGCTGAGCCACTTGAAGATCGTATTGACGACAAGCAACAGCACGTAGACGAGCAGCGCCAGGACTGTGACTTCGGCGAGATTGACCAGGTGATCGAGTGGCGCGATGACGGGAAATCCGAGCGCATAGATGCCACCGCGATCGTTCAGGAAGTACACGTCGTACTCCTGCTGCCCGCGAGCCAGGCGGGCCCAGACCTCGGCGCGCGAGCTCTCGACCCGCTCAAAGACGTCGTCAGGCAGCGGCCAGGCCGTCGTCTCAACCGAGTAGAGCAGCGAGCGGCTCCAGCCGTAGACGGCAAACTCGACGTCGCGCCCCGTCAGACCTTCCCGTTGCAGTCGATCGGACGGCAGCAACAGCTCGACGTACGGATTCCGTGAGGAAATGAACGGCAAGTTGCCGTAGTCGTCCGGGAGCGCGTGGACGACGATCGAGCCGAGCGGCGGTGCCCCCGGTTCGCTCGAACAGAACGCACGCCCGGCGTGCAGGATACGCCGCTCCTCGGCGAAGAACGGCGCGACTTCGTCGTACAGATCCCATTCACACGATTGTTCCTCCGAGGTCGGCGGCGCCGTGAGGTCCTCCGGCAGGTTGAACGCGAATCGACTCACGAGCTTGCCGTCAGGTCCGTACAGTTCAATCGACGATGTGATCGGATAGGTGGCGAGGGCTGTGTTCTGCCAGACCTGAAACGCCGGGTCGCTCAGTACCTCGGGACCGGGTGTGATCAGATCCAGCAAATTGGGAAATCCGTCGATCTGCGCGAGACTCTGCTGAACCTGCATCTGAATGTTCTGCCGCAGATTTCGCACCTGTGGTGCGTACCTCGTTTCGACGAACTCCTCCTTGGCATCACGCGCCAACTGCACGATCGTCGGATAGAACGCAAAGGCCGGCGCAATCATCGGCAGCGTCAGCAGCGTCAGGCGGAACGCCTGGGACGCGTGACGGTAGCGGGCGGCCAGCCGCCCCGCGGAGGACGCGAGGCCCACGGCCACCAGGATTGCCGCCAGCAGCGGGATCGCCCGGGTTCCGGAGAGCCCGACCGTCAACTGCAAGGCCAGCGATGGAGCGGCCCAGGCGATCAGGATCGCGACCCAGATCCGCCAGTCGGTCCGGGCAATCCGCCAGCGATGGAGTGCCGCTCGAAAAATCACGACGGCAATTCCGATCGCGACGCCATTCGCCATCAGCAGTCCAACCTGCAGCGTCAGGCGCGATATCTCCCACGGGTGGAGGGAGAAGTGGAGCAGGTCGAGGCTGGAGTACGTGATCGTGTTGCGAAGCAGCAAGACGTGCCCGAGCAGCACGCCAGCCACGGCCAGGCCAGCGAGTAGCTGGGTAGTGACAAATTGCACCGGGGCGTCTGCGATCGCTCGTCGCTGATGACGCGTGTGCACGCGGAGCGACTCGACAGCGAACAGAAGGACCGTCACCAGCGCGAAGGCTGCGCCGGCCGTCAGCAGGAAGTCGAATGGCGACGTCAGGAGCGGCCGGAGAAGCGTGGACGCGTAGTCCGCACCGGAAAACACGGCCGCATCCGACCAGTCCGCCGGCGACGCTCGCCGCAGCATGATCCGCGCGACGACGATCACGGCAGCGATCGCAACCATTGCGGTGACATACGGGCGAATCGAACGGGCGCGATTGCGCCAGTCGACCAGTGGCCCGGTGAAGAGCAACACGGTGAGTGCGAGCACGAACATCGCGGCCGACTGCCCGGCCGCCTGCCAGCGCGCGCGGGTGGCGGCAAGATCCTCGGATTCGACGGTCGCCGTCACCAATCGATTGCCAGCGGGATCATCGATGGCAAACGTCGTGTCGCCGTCGGTGGCTGGTTCGCCCTCGTAGCGCAGCTGCAAGGAGACGTCGGCTATCCAGGTGGGGAAGCGAAATGCGTCGACGTCCTGTCCTTGCAGCCCCCCGACCCGCCGGCCGCCCGCGTCGTCGTCGAGCGTGACCGGCCGCTCGACGGCGATCGTCCCAAGCCGGGCGCCGTCCTCCATGACAGGCCGCACGTACATCAGGCGCAGGCCGGTGGCCACGGGAGCTGCGAACCAGGATTCCTCGCCCTGCAGCCGATCCGGCGGGAGATCCGTGGGACGACCAGCCCACGCGACCGGCTCACCATCGCTGCCGTAGATGGTGAGCGCTGTGTCGTACGGAGCGTCCTGAGAGACGATGGCGGCGGTGCTCGTGAGAAGCCGCCTGACAGCAATGGTGTCGCCCTCGATCGCGGCGTGAACGGTCGCCGAATCACCGGCCGCGAGTGCCATCTCGCGCAGCCGCCTCGCCATGCGATCGAATGAGGTTCGGACTTCCGCCTCAACCCGCATTCGCATGCCCACGTCGTCGACGCCGAGCACCGAACGGCGGGCGAACAGGCCTACCGCCAGGACGAGCACGGCAACGATGACGCCTCCGGTGGCGATGCGCAGCAGCGAACGCCAGAGCATGAGCAACATTGTAGATTTCGGATCGGTGATTGTTGATTAGTTTGTGATTGACCCCGGGCGGTCGGTGATTGGATGCGGTTGGAAGCAGGGATTCTGAGTGACGAATTGATTCAGGAGTACCATTGAGGCACCCCCGTGTCCTTCGCCCTCACGATCAAGGATGTCCTCAAGCGTGGTGCGCTGGTAGCGGCAGCCAATTGGCCAATCGCCATCGTGCAGGCGACTGCTGACTCCCTGTTCAAGCTGCTAGTCGCAGCGCCGCTCATCGGCGGTGTCTTCCTGGTTGCACTCGTGGTGGGCGCCGAGCCGATCGAGCTCATGTCGCTCGAATGGCGGCAGCTCGCCACGACGATTGCGTCGACTCTGCTGGTGCGCCCGGCCGTCCTGGCGGCGTGGCTCGCGGCATTGGCGGTCGTCCTCGTTGGCGGCTCGCTGTTCGTGTTCCTCGTCAAGGGCGGGACAGTGGGAACGATGGCCCGGGGCGAGCGCGATGCGGGCCCCATCGAGCGCCCACCGCTGATGCCTGGCTCGTTTACACACGCGTCAGCGTTCTCGGTGGAGTTCTTCATCGAGTGTGCGCAGGGCCTGTTCCCGAGATACGCGCGTCTCGGGTTCATCCTCATGGCGCTCTATCTGCTCTCGGGAAGCGCCTACCTGACCATGCTGGCTCGAACGGGGAGCAGCTGGGGAGCGGCGGCACTCCTCACCGCCGCGTTCGTTTCGTGGATCACCTTCGTCAACCTGTTTTATCTGCTGACGCAGATCGTCATTGCAGCTGATGACTGCTCCGTCGGGACAGCAGCGATCCGTGTCGCGGCGTTCCTCAAGCGGCGACCTCGCGCAGTTGGCGGCGTTTTCCTCGTCGTTCTTGGGCTCGTCGTGCTGGCAACCGGCGCTTCGTTTCTCGCAACCGCGGCTCTCTGGCTGGTTGGCTTTGTCCCGTTCATCGGCCTGACTGTCCTTCCATTGCAGCTGGTGGCCTGGGTACTCCGCGGTCTGGTCTTCCAGTTCATCGCGCTTGCCTCGGTCGGCGCGTATCTGAAGATCTATCGCACGGAGTCAGACGAGGCGGCCGTGCAGCCACTGGCTCCAGTCAAAGTCTCATGACCGATTACACAAGGTTTCTCTCAGCCACCGGACGCCAGCTGACGGAGTCGGCTATCCGCCGCATGGGCACCGTCGTGGCACAGACCGGGGACATGGTCTCGTTCGCGCCGGGGTACCCCGACGCGTCGCTGTTCCCATGGAAAGAACTGCGCGAGATCAGCACCGGGCTGCTCGACGGACACGACGCCGACGCGCTGCAGTACGGACCGACACGAGGCTACACACCCTTGCTCGAGTCCGCCCTGCGGGTGCTCGAATCTCGCTCAGTACGCGCAACGCTCGAACAGATCATCGTGACGAGCGGATCTCAGCAGGGCATCGACCTCATCGCACGTGTGCTGGTCAGCCCCGGCGATGTGGTGCTGGTCGAGTTGCCCACTTTTACCGGAGCGATTGCGGCGTTCAGAAACGCGCAGGCGGAACTGGTCGGAGTTGCGCTCGAGAGCGATGGCATCAATCTCGATCACCTCGACGAGGCCTGGCAACGGGCCACGAACGCACGCAAGGTGGTCAAGCTGCTCTATGTCGTTCCCAATTTTCAGAACCCGACTGGCTCACTCCTCAGCCTCGACAAGCGCCGCCAGGTGCTCGAGTGGGCAGAGCGTCGCGACGTGCTGGTCGTCGAGGACGATCCGTACGGGTTGTTGTATTTCGACGATGTCGCAACGGAAGCCGAGACGAGGCCGATTGCGGCGGACGATGACGCCGGGCGGGTGTTGTACCTCAGCACGGTGTCGAAGATGCTGGCGCCCGGCTTCCGCGTCGGCTGGATGAAGGCGCCGCACGTGCTCATCGAGCGCTTCGACACCGCGAAGCAGTCGACAGATCTGACGTCAGGGATCCTCGATCAACACATCGTTCACGAAGCACTTCGTCTCGGTGTTGCCGACCGTCTTGCTCCGCAGTTGCGCGAGCTGTATCGACACAAGCGTGATGTGATGTCGCAGGCACTCCGAGCCCGGCTCGGGACTCGACTCGCCTGGTCGACGCCAAAGGGTGGCTTTTTTCTCTGGGCAACGATCCCGGACGGGTGCACCGACACCATGTTGCTGGAACGCGCGCTGCAGCATGGGGTGATCTTCGTGGTCGGAAGCGCCTTCTTCGTTGACGGCAGCGGGCACAACACAATCAGGCTGTCGTTTTCCGCACCTTCTCCCGAACGCATCGAAGAAGGAGCGCAGCGTCTCGCCGCCGCCTTTTAAGGATGTACCCTGGGAGGCGCGAGAGGCTCCCGGTTGAGCGATCGGCCCGGCAACGCCTGGATCGGTACCAGGGGGAGTTCTCGAAACATCATGCCGGTCGGCCGCAAGCCGATCGCGCGCGCGTCGCGCGTCACGACGATCATTGCGACCCGAAAGGGCTCGAGTGTCGAGTCGACCAGCGGTACCCCCTGGAGGTCAGCGGCGACGGAGTAGGTTCCAATCGGCTCGCCGGTGAGGGCGTTGAAGGTCGAGAGCGTGGGCGAGTTTCCCGTGACCAGCACAATGCCACCAAAGGCCGATGGCGTTGCGATGGTCCGCGTCGACAGATCGCGTTTCCAGACCTGGTTGCCGCTGCCGCGACGCAGCCCGCGAAGCAGATTGTCGTGCGACGCAACGAAGACCAGACGATCGTCGGCAGTTGCACCGATCACGTCCCCTCCGGCACGCCAGCGTGGCCACGCCAATCGCCCATTTGCAGTATCGAGGGCATAGAGGTGGTTGTCGGTCGATCCGACGAAGATGCGGTCGCCTGCGAGGGAAGGACGCCCGAGGACACCTGACAACTCGCGTTCCCATAACGGACGACCATCGTTCAGGGCAAAGCGGCGCAGACGACTGCCGCTTGCGACGACCACGCCGCCCGAGTCTGCAGTCAGCGTCGGTGAAGTGAGTTGTTCACCGACGGCGCGGCGCCATACTTCCGAACCGTCGGCCTTACGCAGCGCGCGCAGTTCATCTGGCTTGACCAGCAGGACGATGGTGTCGTCCTGCTGGATTGGCGCAGCGATGAGTTCCGCGTCGATACCAGATCGCCAGACGAGATCCCCGGTAGCGGCGCGCACGGCCTGAAGTTCGCCGTCGCCCGCGACATACAGCACATCGTCGCTGACGACAGGAGCCCAGGCCGTGGCTAGTGTGATCGACCAGACCGTTGCGCCTGTCTCTCGATCGATCGCCAGAAGCTCGCCGGTCTGGAGCGGAATGTACGCGCGCAACGCATCAAGGGTGCCCTGAGCCGTCGGGGGTGCCGGAAGTGTGATCGTCCAAGCCTGCTCAACGGGAAGAAGTGGAACCGGCAAGGGCTTCCGATCGGGCTCGCGTTGTGCTGCCGAGACCGCGTGAGGGCATGCGCCCAACCAAAGGCACAGCAATAAGACGTACGTTGTGAGCGATTGAGCCACTATATGTTGTGGGATAATACCGCGTCCGTTGCTCGGCCGCGCTCTCGCCGCAGGCGTCTTGGAGGCGGACTGCAAGGCACTCCATCGTGTCACACCAGACCATTCTCGTTCTCGACTTCGGTTCGCAGTACACGCAGCTCATCGCTCGCAGGCTGCGTGAACTCTCGGTCTACTCAGAGATCGTCCCCTTCAACACCTCATTGAGCAAGCTGCGGGACAGAGGCCCGGTCGGGCTGATTCTCTCCGGCGGCCCAAGCAGCGTCTCGGACGAAGGCGCGCCGATGTGCGATGCCGGCTTGTTCGACCTGGGGATCCCGGTGCTCGGCATCTGCTATGGCATGCAGTTGATGACGCGCACACTGGGCGGGGAAGTCCGCCGTTCGGGCCATCGCGAGTTCGGCCATGCGCAGGTACGGGTCATGCGCAACGGCGGAAGCAACACGCACCGCGAGCCCCGACTGTTCCAGCAGGTGCCTGGCGAGCTGCGCGTCTGGGCGAGTCATGGCGACGATGTGGGTGCGGTGCCGCCCGGGTTTGCCGTCGTGGCGACGAGCACGACCGCACCGATCGTGGCGATGGAAGCACCGGAGCGGCAGTTGTACGCGCTCCTGTTCCATCCGGAGGTCGTGCACACCGAACACGGTGTCGAGATCCTTCGCAACTTCGCCTACGGTGAATGTGGATGCACCGGCGACTGGACGATCAGCTCGTTCATCGAGGAGTCAACCGATCGGATTCAAAAGCAGGTCGGCACCGGCAAAGTCGTGTGCGGTCTGTCGGGCGGTGTGGATTCCACAGTTGCCGCAATGCTGATCCATCGGGCGATCGGCGATCGACTGACCTGCATCTTCGTCGATAACGGACTCCTGCGGCACGACGAGGCGAACCAGATCCAGAAACGCTTTCGCGACAAGCTGCATCTGCCGCTCGACTTCGTGGATGCGACCGACCTGTTCCTCGAGCGGCTCGCAGGCGTGACGGATCCCGAACAGAAGCGCAAGATCATCGGCGGTACCTTTATCGACGTCTTCGAGAAGCGGGCGACGGAGCTTGGCGGGTTCGGTTTCCTCGGACAAGGCACGCTGTATCCGGACGTCATCGAATCGGCCTCGGTCCACGGCCCGGCAGTGGTGATCAAGAGTCACCACAACGTCGGCGGGCTACCTGAGCGCATGAACTTCAAGCTCGTTGAGCCGCTCCGCGATCTCTTCAAGGATGAAGTCCGGCGCGTGGGTCGGGATCTGGGGCTCGAGCGCGAGTTCGTCGTGCGGCAGCCGTTCCCTGGACCAGGCCTGGCCGTTCGCCTGCTCGGCGAGATCACGAAGCCGCGTCTCGACTTGCTGCGCGCAGCGGATCGCATCGTGGCCGACGAGATTCGCCGTGCGGGATGGTACGAACGGCTGTGGCAAAGCTTTGCGGTGCTGTTGCCGGTGCAGAGCGTTGGCGTGATGGGCGACACGCGGACCTACGAATATACCGTTGCGATTCGCGCGGTCGAGAGCCTCGATGGCATGACAGCAGACTGGGCCCGTGTGCCACACGATCTGCTGGCGGCGATCTCTTCGCGCATCGTCAACGAAGTGCGCGGCATCAATCGCGTGGTCTACGACATCTCATCGAAGCCACCGTCGACGATCGAGTGGGAATAACCGGTAATGCCTGAATTCACCCACCTTCACCTGCACACCGAGTTCTCGCTCCTCGACGGCGCCTGCCGAATCGATGAGCTCCTCGATGAGGCCGTGAAGCTGAAGATGCCGGCGCTGGCCGTGACCGAGCACGGCAACATGTTTTCGTCTGTGGTCTTTCATGACCACGCGCGCGAGCGCGGACTGAAGCCGATCCTCGGCTGCGAGGTGTACGTCGCTCAGGGCAGTCGATTCGAGAAGAGCGGCCCGCAGACCGAAACCAACCACCTCGTCCTCCTGGCTGAGACCGACGAAGGCTACAAGAACCTGATCAAGCTGGTGTCGGCCGGCTACACCGAGGGGTTCTACTACCGGCCGCGCATCGACAAGGAACTACTGGCGCAGCATGCTACCGGCCTCATCGGCTTGAGCAGTTGTCTCAAGGGCGAAGTTGCCAGTGCTCTGAAAGTGGAGCAGGCGCGCCCGGCGCTCGAGGCTGCCGCGCGCCTGCGCGACATCCTGGGGAAGGACAACTTCTTCCTCGAGATGCAGTACCAGGGCATCGAGGAACAGAAGGTCGTCAACCGCGGGATCGTCCCGCTGGCCCGCGATCTGGGTCTTCCGCTGGTTGCCACCAACGACGTGCACTATCTGCGTCAGGGTGATTACCAGCCCCACGACATCCTGCTCTGCATCGGCACGGGCAAGACCGTCAACGACGCGCAGCGTCTGCGCTACACCGGCGATCAGTTCTTTCTCAAGACGGCCGAGCAGATGGCCGCTGTCTTCAAGGATTTCCCGGAAGCGCTTCGCAACACGATGCTCGTCGCCGAGCGGTGCAACGTCACGATTCCAAAAGGGCAGAACCATCTGCCGTCGTTTGGCGTGCCGGATGGCTTCACCCTCGACGAGTATTTCGAGCACGTCGCGCGCGAAGGCTTCGCGCAACGGCTGACGCGCCTGCAGCAGTTAGCGGCGTCCGGGCGTCTCCGGCAGTCGATCGACGAGTACGCCCGGCGGCTCGACTACGAGATCGCGATGATCCGGAAGATGGGCTATTCGGGCTACTTCCTGATTGTCTGGGACTTCATTCGCTACGCTCGTGAAGAGGGCATTCCGGTCGGACCGGGCCGAGGTTCGGCCGCCGGCTCGCTGGTCGCATGGTGCATGCACATCACCGACGTCGATCCCCTCGACTTCGATCTCATCTTCGAGCGCTTCCTGAACCCGGAACGCGTGTCGCTGCCTGATATCGACGTCGACTTCTGCGAGCGCCGGCGCGGCGAGGTCATCGACTACGTCACGCGGAAGTACGGCCGCGAAAACGTGGCGCAGATCATCACCTTCGGGACGATGAAGGCGAAGGCCGTCGTCCGCGACGTGGGTCGCGCGCTCGACATGCCATACGCCGATGTCGATCGCATCGCCAAGCAGATCCCGCCGGCGCTCGACATGACGCTCGACAAGGCGCTCACCGAGAACCCGATCCTCAAGGACATGGTCTCGAAGGACGCCAAGGTCAAGGAAGTCATCGATATCGGCAAACGTCTCGAGGGCATGTCGCGCCACGCCTCAGTGCATGCGGCCGGCGTTGTGATTGCGCCCGGTCCGATCACCGATTACGCGCCGCTCTACAAAGGGGCACGGGACGAAATCACGACGCAGTGGAACATGAAGGAGGTCGAGCGTATCGGTCTCCTGAAGATGGACTTCCTCGGATTGAGCACATTGACGCTCATCCGGGACTGCCTCGAGGAAATCAAGCGGACCGAAGGCATCGACCTCGATATCGACGCCATCCCACTCGACGATCCGAAGACCTACAAGGTGTTCGGCGAGGGAGCCGCATTCGGGATCTTCCAGTTCGAAAGCTCGGGGATGCGTGAGCTTCTCCGGAAGGCCAAGCCTGAGCGTCTCGATGACCTCATCGCGCTGAACGCGCTGTATCGCCCGGGCCCGCTCAAGTCGGGCATGGTGGACGACTGGGTTGCCCGCAAGCAGGGCAGGACCGAGGTGAAGTACGAGCTGCCGCAGCTCGAGCCGATCCTGTCGGACACCTATGGGGTCATCGCCTATCAGGAACAGGTCATGCGCATCGCGCAGGCACTGGCGGGCTTCAGCCTCGGGCAAGCCGACGTCCTGCGCAAGGCCATGGGCAAGAAGGATCCGAAGGTCATGGCCAAGCAGCGCGAAGCCTTCATGGAAGGTGCGCGCGCCAAGGCGATCAACGAGAAGAAGGCGACCAAGATCTTCGACCTGATGGAGTATTTCGCGGGGTACGGGTTCAACAAGTCCCATTCAACGGCCTACGCCTTCCTCGCGTATCAGACGGCGTATCTCAAAGCGAACTACCCGTGGCACTTCGCGGCCGCCCTGCTGACCATCGAAGCGCAGAACACCGACAAGCTCGCCATGTATCTGGCGGAGAGTCGCGATCGCGGAATTCCGGTGCTCCCGCCCGACATCAACCAGAGCCAGCTTCACTTCTCTGTCGAGCCGGGGAAGGGTGTCCGTTTCGGGCTGACCGCAATCAAGGGGCTCGGCGAGGGTGCGATTCGCGCGATCCTCGATGCTCGTACGAGGCTGGGAGGCTGCATCCCGTCGCTGCATGCATTGTGCGAAGAGCTCGACCTTCGGATCGCGAACAAGCGCGTGTTCGAAGCCCTCGTGAAGGCCGGCGCATGTGATTCGCTGGCCGGAACCAGCAAGCATCCGCCGTTACGCGACCCGCTCAACGTCATCCGCGCCAGGCTGTTCGCGGCGATCGACGGCGCCTGCGATCACGGCAATCGCCTCCAGCGCAACAAAGATCTCGGACAGGTCGACCTCTTCGGCGGCGGCGATGCCGAAAGTTCCGGTCCCACAATCGTTCCGCTCCCCGACGTACCACCCTGGTCGGAGATCGAGCAGCTGACGTACGAGAAGGAAACGCTCGGCCTCTACTGGACCGGCCACCCGATCGACCGGTACGCCAATGACCTGCGGGAGTACGGTGCCAAAACGACGGCTGACCTGGTGCCCAAGAAGGACTCGGCCGCCATCGCCGTGGCCGATGAGCCCGATGACGGCTCGAGCGAAACACCAGCTGCCAGGCCCGAACACGCGAGCGCAAACGGCAACGCGAACGGCAGTGGCACAGGCCGGATCGCCGAGGACATCTCGATCGGTGGAATCATCTCGGGCCTTCGCCCGCTCAAAACGCGCAAGGGCGATCGCATGTGCGTCTTCACGCTGGACGATGCGGCTGGCAGCCTTGAGGTCGTCGTATTCCCGGAAACATTCAAACAACACGGGCACTACGCCGAAAATGGCCGCAGCGTCATCGTCCATGGGCGGTTCGAACGCGACGACGAGTCGGTGCGAATGCTGGCGACCGAGATTGCGCCGATCGAACTGGTGCGCGAGCGGCTCGCCAAATCGGTGGCCATCAAGTTGTCCATGCCGCCTCACGGCCGGGCGACCTGCGAGCAGTTGCTGGAGCTCCTCGCTCAGCACAAGGGCAACCGGCGCGTCGCGTTCGTGATCCTCGAGAACGACCGTCACCTCCGCGTGACGGCTGATGTCAGCGGGATTCGCGTGCGCCCGTCTGAGCGCCTGGTTTCCGAGGTCGAGAAGATTTGCGGGGTCGGGTCGGTCAGCCTCAGGTGAGCCTGTGACCTGCGCTGTCACGGGACCGAGCGATAGCTAACGTAGGAGCCCGATGCCACCCGATACGCTCGAGTTCGAGGAACCGATTGCCGTCCTGCTGAAGGAGATCGAGGCACTGTCGATGCTGCCGTCAACACCAGAACGACAGCGATCGATTGACAGCTTGTACGCCAGGGTCGACTCGGTTCGCGCCGAGATCTACAAGACCCTCACACCGTGGCAGCGTGTGCTGGTAGCACGGCATCCGAATCGTCCGACGGTGCTCGATTACGTCAGCCGTCTGTTCACCGACTTCGTCGAGATCAGCGGCGACCGCCGCTTCTCGGACGACCATGCCATCGTGACCGGCTTTGCCCGCTACCGCGACGAACCGGTCCTCGTCGTCGGCCATCACAAGGGCGGCGGCGACACCAAGCAGAAGATCTATCGGAATTTCGGGTACGCGCGGCCGGAAGGCTACCGCAAGGCGCTGCGCGCGATGAAACTGGCGGAGAAGTATCAACGCGCGGTCATTGCGTTCATCGATACGCCAGCGGCGTATCCCGGCATCGAATCCGAAGAGCGCGGGATCTCGGAAGCGATTGCCGTCAATCTCCGTGAGATGGCCGCGCTCGATACCCCGATCATCGTCGTCGTGCACGGCGAAGGCGGCAGCGGTGGCGCTCTGGGACTTGCTGTTGGCGACCGAATCCTGATGCACGAGTTCGCGATCTACAGCGTGATACCTCCCGAAGGGTGTGCCGCCATTCTGTGGCGCGACTCGGGACGGAAGGTCGAAGCCGCCGAAGCGTTGAAGCTGACGGCTCCTGACCTGTTGCGTCTGGACCTGATCGACGAGATCGTCTCTGAGCCCGCCGGCGGCACCCACACCAATCACGACCTGGCCGCAACCATCCTGGACACGACGCTGGGGCGTGCGCTCGCCGATGTGTCAGCCCTCGCATCATCGGTGCGACTCGAGGCGCGGTATCAGAAGTGGCGAAAGATGGGCAACGTGGGGATCGCAGAGTGATTCAGCGGCTGTGGCAACCCCTCGAATGCGACGACGCCCAGGTCCAGACACTCGTCCAGGAGTTGGGCATCGCCCCGGTCACGGCCCGTCTGCTGTGCATTCGAGGTATCTCTGACCTCGACGCCGCCCGCCGGTTTCTTTCGCCGTCGCTGGATGATTTGCTCGACCCGTTTGCGCTGGCCGACATGCCGGCCGCCGTGGATCGAATCCTCGCGGCCATCGCCAATCGCGAACGCATTGCCATTCATGGCGATTATGACGTCGATGGGATCACATCGACGGTGATTCTCCGACGGGCATTGGAGCTCCTCGGCGCCGACGTCATCCACTTCCTGCCTGAACGGCTGCGCGACGGGTACGGGCTCCAGCCAGCCTCACTGGATCGACTTGCCGCAGAGCATGTTCGCGTCGTGATTTCCGTTGATTGCGGCATCCGCGGAGTCGAGGCGGCAGTGCGCGCCAGGGAACTGGGCCTCGATCTCATCATCACGGACCATCACGAGCCCGACACGGAGTTGCCGGCAGCGTTTGCCGTGATCAACCCGAAGCGGCATGACTGCTCGTACCGGGAAAAGAACCTCGCCGGTGTGGGCGTTGCCCTCAAGCTCGTGCAGGCACTGTGCGCGCGATCGGATCGAAGTCACTGGGTGCCCGCATTCGTGAAAGTGGCCGCGATCGGAACGCTCGCTGACGTTGTTCCGTTGACGGGTGAGAACCGGGTAATTGCCAAGCTCGGTCTCGGCCTGCTTTCCAGAGGACCGCACAAGATCGGTCTGCGAGCGCTGCTCGAGGTGTGCGGCCTGACCGGCAAGGAGATCGACAGCTATCACATTGGCTTCGTGCTCGCGCCGCGCGTGAACGCCGCGGGTCGCATGAGCACGCCCGATATTGCCGCCCGGCTCCTTCTCGCATCTGACGATGCGATGGCGGATGAGGCGCGTCAGCTGGCCGAGCAGCTCAACGCAGAGAATCTCCGGCGCCAGCAAGAGGAAGCCGACATCGTTGCGCAGGCGCGCAAGGTGGTGGAGACGGATCTCGATGTTGGATCGCGGACGGTCATCGTCGTTGGTGGTGAAGGGTGGCACCGCGGCGTCATCGGGATCGTGGCGTCAAAGCTCGTCGACACATTCCATCGACCAGCGATTGTGATCTCGATGGACGGCGATGTGGCGCACGGCTCGTGCCGCAGCATTCCGTCGTTCAACATGCTGGCCGCGCTCGAGTCCTGCGCCGACAGCATGATCAAGTTCGGGGGCCACAAACAGGCGGCCGGCCTGACGATCGAGTCGTCGAGAATCCGCGAGTTGCGGGCGCGGGTGAACGACTATGCCGAGGAGCGGCTGCAGCCGGACGACCTTCGTCCCCGGATTTGGATCGACGGCGCCCTGGAGTTCCGATCGATCAGCGAGCAGGTCGCTTCGGAGATGACCACGCTGGCGCCCTTCGGGGCCGGCAATCCGAGACCGGTCTTTCGTGCCAGCCGCGTCGAGGTCGTGGACGGCCCACGTCGAATCAAGGATCGACACCTCAAGATGGCCTTCAAGCAGGACGGGCGCATCATGCGCGGGGTCGCCTGGCGCGCCATTGAACGCGAAGCTTTCGTCACCGAGCATCGTTCGTCGATCGACCTGGCATTCTCGCTCGAGCAGGACACCTGGAACGGCGAGCGATATCTACAGCTCTCCATCGCCGATTTCAAGGCACCAGAAGGCTAGACTCGACCGATCACACGCTGCGCCAGCTACCGGGCGACGCCGTTCCTCGGTGCTATCCTGTACGTGCTGAATGACTTCTTGGCAAAAGCGCCTTCGCATCGGCCTGGCGATCTTCGGCATCGTCTTTGGGGTGCTGGTGTACCGATCCATCGGGGAACGGCCGACGGTCACGCCGCCTGAACCGCCCGAGCGGGTCGATCCCAAGGCGCTCCTCGAAACCAGGCAAACCGTGCTGGAACAGGTGCGTGGGAACGAACGGGAGTTCGAGATCAAGTCCGGTCGAACGCTCACCTACGATGATGGTTCCGCGAAGCACTTCGATGTCGCGATCACCCGCAGAACGGAAGGACGGGTGTTCGTCATCACCGCCAAAGAGGCCCAGGCCGGCCCCAATCAGATTGAGCTCGAGCTGTCCGGTGGCGTGAAGGTTGCCGTGAGTGACGGCTTCGAGTTGATGACGGAGCGAGCCACCTTCAACAAAAACGAAAGCCTTGCGCGGGTACCGGGCGAGGTGACATTCAAGAAGGGGCTCATGTCTGGATCCGGACTGGGCTCGACGTACGACCAGAGGAGTGACGTCCTGACCATCGGCGAGCGTGCGAAGGTCGTGGTGACCGAAGAGGGCGGACGTGTCTCGCTCGATGGCAGCGCCGGCAGCGCAACGCTCGATCGCACGCAGAACGTCCTCTACATGAAGTCCAACGTGCACGTGCTTCGCGGCTCGCAGGTGATCGGCGCCGACGAGGTCATGGCGCGGCTGTCGGCGAACGAAGACGTGGTCACGTTCCTCGAGCTGCGCGGAAACGCCACGGTGCAAGGAGGCGACGGCGCGCTCGACGGCATGAAGGCCAGTGCCATCGATCTCGACTACACCGACGACGGCGAGGGGCTCGAACGCGTCGTGCTCAACGGAATGGCAAGTGTGACGACTGCCGCCGATGAGCACACGTCATCCCGTCAGATGAGCGGCGAAGGACTGGAAGTCGAGATGGGGCCGGACGGAAGCCTTGCTAGGGTGACGGGTCGCGATGGTGTTCAGCTCGACATGCCGAAAGCCGACGGAGCGCCGCCACGAAACATTCGTGCGCGCACACTGGCCGCAACCGGCGAGGCGGGACGAGGCATTACCGCGGTTCGTTTTCGAGACGACGTCGTGTTCGAGGAGGGCTCAGTTGGCGCGTCGGGACGAGAGGTCCGCGCCGCGTCGCTGCAGGCCTCGTTCGACGGAGACACGCTGAGAAACGCCTTTTTCGACGGCGGCGTGACTTTCAAAGAACAGGGCTTCGCGGCCGAAGCCAGCGCAGCGCAATATCAGCCGGTGAAGAACACGCTCAATCTCACGAGCCAGGGTCGCCAGCGATCGATCGTCACCGACGACCAGATCCACGTGGACGCAAGAGAAATCGACGTAACGCTCGAGGGCCATGGAATGGCGGCCAGTGGCAACGTGCGCACCACGCTCAGCGGCCGATCGTCGACGTCGAAAGATCGAGATGGCGAGGGACGCCTGCCCGGGCTGCTCAAAGAAGGGCAACCAGCCAGTATCAACGCCGAGCGTCTCAATTACAGCGGCGGCAACGGCCGGGCGGAGTATTCGGGCGATGCCACGTTGGTTCAGGGTGATACCGCAATCCGCGGGGACGTCATCGTCCTGGATCAGCAGAACGGTGACATGGTTGCGTTTGGATCGGCCCGCTCGAGCCTGTCTCTCGACAAGGGCCGGACGGACGGGCGTGCCAACGAGATTCGCTACGACGAGGCAAAACGAACGGTGGCCTACAGTGCGGACGCCGATGCGCCGAAAAACGGACAGGCCAGCCGTGCGCCGCTTGCCCAGGTGACTGGTCCCGATGGGGATCTTCGGGGCGAGCGGATCGAGGTCGTCCTCGCCAGCGGCGACAACGAAGTGGAGCGCCTGGAGGCCTACACCCGGGTGACGATGGTGGTCGGGACGCGGACGGCAATCGGCGAGCGCCTGACCTATCACGCGAAGGAAGAGCGCTACGTCATGTCCGGAACTGGCGTGACCCCGGTGTCGATCAGGGAGTCGTGCCGCGAGACGACCGGGCGCACGCTGACGTTTTTCAAGTCGAGCGACAGGATTGTCGTCGACGGAAATGAGACACGCCGCACCGAGACCAGACCGTGTACAGCGCCCTCGACCATCCAGCCCCAGCCATCGCCCGCCGCGCGATGATGAGTTCAACACTTCAGACGAAGGAGTTGACCAAGTCGTACCGTGGGCGCACGGTCGTCCGTGGTGTGAGCATCGAGGTCGGATCCGGCGAGATCGTCGGTCTGCTCGGACCTAACGGCGCGGGGAAGACCACAACGTTCTACATGACTGTCGGCCTGACCGGGCCCGACTCGGGTCGCGTGCTGCTCGACGGCGAGGACGTGACTGATTTCCCGATGTATGCGCGTGCGCGAAAGGGGATCGGTTACCTCCCGCAGGAACCGTCAATCTTTCGCGGTCTTACGGTGGAGCAGAACATTCTGGCGATTCTCGAGACGCTTGGCCTCGACGCGCAAACCAGGCGCGAGCGCCTGCAGGAGTTGCTGGCCGAGCTTCACCTTACGCCGCTGAGGTCGGCACCGGCTCATACGCTGTCCGGTGGTGAGCGGCGCCGAGCAGAGATCACGCGAGCGCTCGTGATGTCGCCCCGCTTCATCCTCCTGGATGAGCCGTTTGCGGGCATCGACCCGATTGCCGTCAGCGACATCCAGAACATCGTCTTCCACCTGAAGGAGCGGGGGATCGGTGTTCTGATCACGGACCACAACGTCCGTGAAACGCTGAGGATCACCGACCGCGCGTACATCGTTCATGACGGCGTGATTTTTCGCAGTGGAACACCGGAATCGCTTGCCGCGGATGAGGATGTGCGCCGGATTTATCTGGGGACCGAGTTCCGGTTGGACTAAGATGGATTACAGGTTCGCTGGCTGATGGCCATCTCGCAGAAGCTCCACACCAAGCTCGTTCAGAAGCTCATTCTGACGCCCTCATTGCAGCAGGCAATCAAGTTGCTGCCGATGTCGACGCTCGAGCTTTCGGAACTGCTGAACCAGGAGATGGTCGAGAATCCGATGCTCGAGGAAGTTCCGACAGAGGAGCTTCAGCCTGTCGAGGCGGCCCCTGAAAAGCAGGAAGAGAAGCCCTCCGAGAAGAAGGCCGACTCGTGGGACGACCAGGACTACGAGTATTTTTTCGGAGACTACCTGGACGACGGCTACCGGCCGCGGACGCCAACGGAAGTCAAAGAACTCCCTCCGATCGAGAACACGCTGTCGACGGGTCAGTCGTTGTCGGACCACCTGCTGTGGCAGTTGTCGATGCAGACCGACGAGCCGCTGATTCGCGAAATCGGCGAAGCGATCATCGGCAACCTCGACGACGACGGCTACCTCGTCGCGACGGTCGAAGAGTTGGCGGCAATGGGTCCGTGGCCGCTCGAAGAAGTCGAGCGGGCGCTGAAGCTGGTCCAGGGATTCGATCCGATCGGCGTGGCAGCGCGCGATCTGCAGGAGTGCCTGCTGCTGCAGTTGCGCCATCTGGGCATGACGGGAACGCCGGCCGATCAGATCGTGACCGAGCACATGCGGCTCCTGCAGAACCATCAGGTCCCGGAGCTGGCACGCAAGCTTGGACTCACGATCGACGATCTCAAGCAGCACATCGAGCTGATTCGTCATCTCGATCCGAAGCCGGGCAGCCGTTACAACCCGTCGCAGTCGCAGTACGTCATCCCGGACGTCTACATCGTCAAGATCGAAGACCAGTACGTGGCGGTCCTCAATGAGGAGGGGCTCCCGCAGCTCAGGATCAGCCCGGTCTATCGACGACTGCTCGACAAGAACGCGTCGGAGAACACCGACGAGACGCGCGCGTACGTGAAGGACAAGTTCCGGTCCGCACTGTGGCTGATCAAGTCGGTCGAACAGCGGCAGAAGACCATTCACAAAGTGGCGTCGAGCATCATCAACTTCCAGCGCGACTTCCTCGATCACGGCATCGAGTACCTGCGGCCGCTGGTGCTGCGCGACGTCGCTAACGACATTGGGATGCACGAGTCGACCGTCAGCCGCGTGGTGACGAACAAGTACATGCACACGCCGCAGGGCGTGTTCGAGATGAAGTACTTCTTCCACAGCGGCATCTCGAGCTCGTATGGCGAGGCAGTCTCGTCGGTCACCATCAAGCAGCGCATTCGAAAGATCATCGAGCAGGAAGATCCGAGAAAGCCGTTGAGCGATTCCAAGATCGTCAGCATCCTTCAGCGCGAGGGGCTCGAACTGGCACGCCGGACCATCGCCAAGTACCGAGAAGAGCTGAAGATCCCCACATCCAACCAACGCAAAGTTCTGTACTGAGGCCTCGGGGCGGCGGCCCTGAGCTGATTGCGTCGCTCTATGCGTCTCGAACTCACTGGACGACATCTCGCCATCACGCCTGCCACACGGTCGCTCGTTGAAGAACGGCTCGACCACACGCTGCGGTTGCTCAACGACAGCGCCGTGTCGGCGCACGTGGTGCTGACCCGCGAGAAAGCGCGGGTGAGAGCCGAGGTAACGCTGCACGCGCGGCGCGAACGCTTTCTGCATGGCGAAGCAACAGGCCAGAGCGTCGAACTGGCGCTCAACGCCGCGGCGGACAAAGTCGATCACCAGGCGCAGAAGCTGAAGGGGAAGCGAGACGGCCGCAAGCGCCGCGGGCCGTCCGCCGTCAAGTCCGGGACCGGGGTGCCTGAGATGCCCCTGCCACGCGCAGCTGCGCGGCCGCGCCGCCGGATCATCCGGTCCCGGCAGTACGAGGTCAAGCCGATGTCCCTCGAAGACGCGGCCGTCGAGATCGACGGTGCGGCCGACGGCCTCATTGTCTTTCGGAATTCAGCCACCGATGCCGTCACGGTGCTTTTCCGCAGACCCGACGGGAATCTTGGTCTGATCGAGCCGGAGGCCTGAGCGCGCTCACGATGGC
>JALDXQ010000021.1:0-57158 GCA_032156805.1 Acidobacteriota bacterium | reverse complement strand
TGCAGGCTATTGCTGTTGACGAACATCTGACGGTCGTCTTTCCACCAGTAGCCCTGATAGCCGAACTTCATGCTGTGCGAGCCGGTCACATACGTGGCCGTCCCCGACCAGTTGATTCCGGCAGTCCTGTTCTCGTACCAGTTCTGCGACCGATACGTCATGTTGCCGACAACGGCAGGCGTCGTGGCCGTGGCCGGTACAAAGATCTGCCCGTTGTTCACGACGCGGACGAGGTCATGTGTCGGGTTCGGATTGCGCTCCTTACCAGCCCACTGGTAGGAACTGGTGCCGACACCTGCCTCGAGGAGCAGCTTGCTCGTCATCGGCGAGGTCCACTTCGCCTGCTGCACGCGCTGCGGGTTGAAGTCGCCAAGACCATCCGCCTCGGGGGAGGTTGTTGGTGACGGCGAGCCACTGAACGAGGTGGTCCCGGTGCACTTGCGGCAGATCGGCTGCTCGTCCCAGACGAACGAGAACCGGTGCTTCTGAGATGCCTGCCACGTGATGCGGGGCGTGTAGTTCTCCCACGTGCGGTCCGAAAACGCCGGCGTGTCGTAGTCGCCTACCCAGGTCCATGCGTTCGGATTACCGGCGTTCTGGTTGGCGAACAGATTCAGCGTGTTCTGCCGCTGCCCCTGCCAGCGAACGCTCATGTAGTACCAGAGCTTGTCCCTGACAATCGGTCCACCGACCGCCGTGTTGAAGTCGTAGACGTGGTAGACGGGATTTGGCTGGAGCACGCCGCGCGCCGCCAGCTCGGAATCGTAGTTGCTCGACTGCATTCCCCTCGAGAACCCCGAGTAGAACACCATGCCCGACAGCGAGTTGCCACCCTGCCTCGGGACGATGTTCACGGTCAGACCGGCGGTCTCGTTTTCACCGAGACCACCTGACGTGGTCATCGTGACTTCCGATGCATTACCGACGTCGGCGACGTAGTTCGACGGCTGGTTGCCGCCGGGCGGGTTGCTGATGTTGAGCCCATCGACCGTCAAGCGCGATTCGACAGCGCGGCCGCCGTGGATCGGGAAAATCGCGAACACCGGACCGGTGTTGACGTTGTTGTTGTTGGTCTGCAATCCGGGCACCGTGGTGATGAGATAGCTGTAGCTGCGAGTGCTCGGAAGATTTCGAATCGTGTCGTTGTCGAGCGTGATCTCACGCCGTGTGCTCTGCACGTCAACGATCGGGGTCTCACCGGTAACGGTGATCGTTTCTGCTACCCCGCCGACACGCAATTCACCATTCACCGTCGTGACCGCAGTGCCGCTGACGATGAGCCCTTCCTGTCTCACGGTCACGAAGCCCGGCAGCGTGAACGTCACCGTGTAGGTGCCCGGTCGAAGATCCTCGATTCGGAAGCGTCCCGTTCCGTCGGTGATCGCTGTGCGAATCTTCTCAATCAATACCGGGCTGGCGGCTTCCACCGTCACGCCTGGCAGAACTGCTCCGGAGCTGTCACGCACGGCTCCGGCAATCGTTGCCTGCGCCCACGCCACCGAGTGGGCCGAGATCAAACAAACCAGCACAAGCAGCGTTCGTACGCCTACTCGCATTCCCTAGAACCTCTCATCCTGCCGCTGATCTCCAAGTGTTGATGAACGGCCCGCCTAACCTCGAGCCATAGCACGTGAACTTCGCTATGCGAAGTGCATTTCTCAGATCGAACTCACCTTTTTACGCTACCCAAAATTGGGTGTCAAGATGGGTGTGACAATCTGATTCCAGGCGGGAGTTGGGAGCGCGCGACACAGAACGGTCGCGCGCCTCGTACGAATGTGCTAGGGCGCGAAATTCAGGCGACTCTAGCGGTTTTTCACTTCTACGACACACCGAAGCACTGAGGCACCGAGGGGAGTTTCCTCGACTTTTCTCAATGCCTCTGTGCCTCGCGCGCGCCATCGAAGTGAAACGCGCGCTAGAAGTCCCAACGTGCGGAGAACTTCACGAAGCGCGGCTGGATGACCGTCAGCGCGTTCTGCCAGGTCGCGCCGTAGTTGTTCTGCTGTGTCAGGATCGTGTCCGCGTTGAACGCGTTGTAGAGGTCGACGTTCAGATCGAGCCGCCCCGCCCCCACGTTGAACAGCTTCGAGAACCGCAGATCCACCTGATTCAAGCGGTCCCCGTAATCCGTACCCGGTTCGACGACGTTCACCGTCGACTGGCCGGCGAAGAACGGCCGCCCGAGAGACGGCGGCACCGCAGTGTAGATGTTATTGGCCGCGATGACAGGACCAGGGACGCTCTGGAACGTAGCAGCGATACGGATGCCGTACCGCATCGTATACGCGCCAACTGCTTTGTACTGCGTGAGGAACGGCGTCTCCTGGTGACAGAATCCCTTTGGCGTCCACGCGGCCGCCGGTGCGCCAATTCCGACCAGCAGAACGCCCGTCGGGGCGGCAGTCGACGAAAGCACCTCGGGCACCTCGTCGACCACGTCGCAGAAATCGTTCATGGTCTTCCCTGTGCTGATACCACCCTGCAGCAGTATCCCGTTCTGAAGTCTCGTATCGATCGAGATGTCCACTCCGTTCCAGTGCGATTGCACATCACCGAAGTCGGACGCAGGCTTGATGGTGTTGCGGTTCGCGACTGCACGGTTCTGGTCGAAGATGCCGCCCAGCGTCTGTCCAGACAGCTCCAGACGCGCGTCGGTCGGCACGACAACGCTGTACTCCGTGAAGTCCGAGGGGCCCAGCGCCTCGTTATCCTGGAGGTTGAAGTTTCCGTAGATGCGCCGGAAGTAGCCTACGCTCGCCGAGAGGCGCGGGATGATCTCGTGCTGCACACCACCGGAGAACTCCCAGTTATAGCCCCTCACCCCCCACCCTTCGAGCATACGGGGATCGTAGAAGGTCGTCACACGGGAACTGCCGAAGCCGAGGTCCTGCCACACCAGGCACTCACCGTTCGGCTGCGAATTCAGCAGGTCGCAGTCGGGGTTGAAGTTGTTGTTGGTGTCGTTCCACACACGACTGACGGTTGTCACGAGCGTGTTGGCCGGGTTGTTGGCCGCCGCGTAGCGGATTGAGTCCTGTTCCACGCCGCGGCTGGCACTCGCCTTGAGCGCAGTCTTGCCGGTGCCAAAGAGATCGTAGGCGACAGCGACGCGCGGGTTGATGTCTTTCCAGTTCGGGACGTTTTCGACCGAGGGATAGAACTGGTTGCGCGTGGGCATCCAGCGATGGGGCTGCGACGTGAAATCGGAGGTGGACTCGTTCTGCATGTCGAGTCTGATACCGCCGCTCACCGTCAGACGACTCAGAGTCCAGCGGTCCTGCGCGTAGATGCCGAGGTTGTAGTTCAGGTTGTTCTGCCAACCCGCATTGGGCGCCTGGATCGTCACCAGGTTCGGCACGTACTCCCGCGTGCGGTACCAGATACCACCGGTCGAATCGTTGTTGTCACCGCGCCAGAAGTAGCCCCGCTGCATGTCCATTCCGATCTTCACGCTGTGGCTGCCGGTGACGTAGTTCATCGCCGCGGCAAAGCTCTGTGAAGGAAGCCTGTCGTCGAAGTCGAAGCCCTGCGGCGCGCGATAGATCAGCGGCCTGATGCCGAGCGGGCTGCCTGCGGGACTCCCCTGTTCCTGGATGGAGATGCCATTGATGCGATCGGGCTCGGCGATGATCGTATCGGGGCTCGCGCCGGGCGCAATGCCCGCTTCGAAGAGCAGCCGGTTCGTGGCCGTGTAGGTCCACTTGAACGTGGACAGCTGCGTGTGCCACGTCGTGACGCGCACGGCCTCTGGAGCCGTGGTGGCCGCGGCGATCGTCCAGTGCGGGTCGACCTTGTACTGATACGCGTACCAGCCGGTGAATTTCTGCTTGTCGTTGATGGCCCAGGTGACGCGACCGTTGTTGTCGTAGGTATAGGTGCCGCCAAAGGCCTGCTGGCCCCGGTCTTCGGCCCGGCGAATGGCCGTCGCGTCCTGCGCGTAGTAGAGCCCGGCGAGGTAGAACTCGTTCGTGAAGTAGCGCGAGGTGAAGTAGAACCAGAGCTTGTCCTGCTTGATCGGTCCGCCAATCGCCCCGTTGATGTCGAACAACTTCTTGAGCGTCGTGGACGCGCCCGCCACACCACGAGCCTCCAGCCTGTCGGTGATGTTGCTGCCCTGCAGGCCGGGGGAGGAGCCGCTGATCAGCGCCGAGCCCTGGAACCTGTTGCCGCCCGACCGCGGGATGGCATTCATGATCACGCCATTGGTGCCAGTTTCGCCGCTCTGTCCTCCGAGTTGCACGTCGACCTGATCGAAGAGCAGTGGCGACAGGCTCATGTTCGTCAGGTTCGAGCTGATGTACATGTTGCCGATGCGCAAACCATCGAGGAGTGACACGCCATCGCCGTTCAGGCTGCCGTGCGCCTGCACCTGCGCGCCGACCTGATCCCCCAGCACGCCTCCGACGTCCGTGACGCTCGGCCGGATGGCGGGCACACTGGCGGCCATCTGAATCCACGAGCCGCCGCCGGGAAGCTGCTTGATGATGTCCTGCGTGACTGAACGGGTTTGCGCAGCCGACTGGATGTCGACGATTGGGCTCTCACCGGTGACCGTGATGGTTTCTTCGACGGCACCGACCTTCATGTCCGCGTTGATGGCCGATGTGAAGTTCACCGACACTTCAACGGCGTCGCGCCGGAACGTGCTGAACCCCGGCAGTGTGAACACAACGGCGTACGTGCCGGGAGGGAGATTCACGATCTGGTACTGACCGTTGCCATCAGTCACTACCGTTCGAACTTTTTCGATGAGCGCCGGGCTCGACGCTTCGACAGTCACGCCAGGTAGCACGGCTCCGGATGCGTCTCTCGCCGCTCCGGCGATGGCGCCGAGCGCCTGCGCATACGTTACCGACGGAAGTGCCAGGACCCCCAGGGTCAGGAGCAGGGCTATTGCTCGCTCTCGCATGCTTGTCCCTCCGGGAACTCTCGGGAAATCTTCGTGGATTTTCGCTCTACGAATCTCTTTTCCTTGAGCGGAGGAAGATATACGCTTCGACTCACGCGGTGTCAAGGATTACAAGCCCCAAAAGCAGGGTAGGCAGAGATTTAGCTGGCAACACGCTATAATCTGGACTCTTCGCATGGCGAAAAATTCAAAGGCCGAATTCGTCGCGTCGCTCGAGCGGGGACTCAGGGTGCTTCAGACGTTTTCCGGCGAGTATCCGCAGCTCACGCTGAGCGAGGTGGCTGCGCTCACCGGACTCACACCGGCCACCGCGCGGCGATCACTTCATACACTCGAAGAGCTCGGCTATGTCGGGAGAACCGGCCGGCGGTTCCTGCTGCGGCCGAAGGTGCTGGCGATCGGCACTGGCTACCTCAGCGCGATCAATGCCGAGGTCGTGCTCCAGCCCTTCCTTCAGGAAGTGGTCAACGAGGTCGGGGGCAGCTCGTCAGTCACAGTCCTCGACGAGATCGACATTGTGTATATCGCGCACGCCTCGCTGAATCGCGCCATCCGGCTCACCGCCGGAGCGGGCTCGCGCTATCCCGCGTATCCAACATCGATGGGGCGCGTGTTGCTGGCGTTTCAGCCGGAGTCTTCCATCGACGCGTACTTCGAGCGCGCAACGTTGCGGCGACTGACGGAGCAGACGGAAACCAATCCCGCTGCGCTGCGCCGCATTCTCAAAGAGGTCCGCACCAAGGGATACGCCGCGATCCAGGATGAGCTCGACTACGGCATCGTATCGTGCGCGCTGCCGATCTTCGGTCCGCATGGACGAATCGTGGCGGCGGCGAATTGCTCCGACGTTACCAATCGGCTGGACCGCGACACGATGATCAAGAAGCGGCTGCCGGTCCTTCGACAGGCGGTGCGTCGTATCGAGGGCATGCTGACCCAGCATCCCGAGCTGACCAACTCGGTCGAATCAGTCGCGTCCGACTATGTGCGCTCGCGCGCGGTCGCGCGCGTGGGCCAACCTGCGCCGAAGGTCGAGCGCCCGGCATCGCCACGACTGGCCCGACGGTAATCCACAATCTTGACCTGGCGATCTTTGATTGATGATCGGTTGTTGATTGGTGATTTCTGATTGTCGATTGCCGGCAGTTCGAAAATCGCTGCCCATCACCAATCACTCCAGCATCGGCAGTCGTTAATCAACAACCAATCAACAATCTCAAATCGCAGATCGAAAATCGGCGTCTATTTCACGAGAGGCGTCCGATTCGTGATCCCCTGACCCTCAGTGATCGTGAGAATCTGGTTGGCGGCCACGTCGCGAATCGTATCGGTCTTTCCTGCCGGCCAGCGCACGTCGATCCGGTCCACGCGCGTCGACTCGGCGAGGCCGACGTGCACGCGAAGATCGTTCTGACCCAGATAGCTCGACCCTGACTTCACCTCTCGCACTTGCGTGCGCCCGCCTGCGGCAACTGTCACCCGTGCCCCGAGCCCGTCTCGATTGCTGGTAGAGCCAACGACGCGAATCAGGATCGAATTCCGCGTGTTGCCGCCGCTGTTGCGGAGCACATCGGGCGCGCCGCCGTTGTTGGTGACGACGAGATCGATGTCGCCATCGTTGTCGATGTCGCCACCGATCAGCGTGCGGCCGACGGCGTCGCGGCTGAAGCCGGCGCCCGACGTCTTGCCGACCTCGGCAAACCGGCGCCCGTTGGAGTTCTGGAAGAGCAACTTCCGCTGCGCGTGCGTCGACCCGGCGCGGAACATCGCCGTGTTGTCGATCACGTGACCGTTGACGATCGACAGATCCATGTCGGCGTCGTTGTCGAAGTCGAAGAAGCCCACTCCAAAGCCCACGAATGGAAGTGTGGGTGCGCTCACACCTGATTCGAGTGTCACGTCGGCGAATACGCCGCCACCATCGTTGCGAAAGAGGCTGGTCGTCTCGAACTCGTGGTTGGTGACGACGAGGTCGAGCCGGCCGTCGCCGTTGTAGTCGGCGAACTCGGTTCCCATGCCCGCCCTCGGCTTGCCATCGCGCGCGACAGCCACTCCGGCAAGAAGACCCACTTCGCTGAAGCGCCCGCCACCCTCGTTGTGGAACAGAAAGTTGGGCACGCCGTCGTTGGCGACGAACACGTCAGGGCGGCCGTCATCGTCGTAATCGCCGACCGCGACACCGAGACCGTTGCCGATGTGCTTCGTCAGCCCAGCCTGGACGCTCGCGTCGGCAAAGGTTCCCTTGCCGTCGTTGAGATACAGCACGTTCTGCATCCCCTGGTAGACGAGCGGATGGCAGTAGACGCGAATGCGGCGCTGCGCGTCACCGCAGAAGCGATTGTTGCTCTTCGTCGCATCGAGGTAGTTGGTCACGAACAGATCAAGATCACCATCGACGTCGACATCGAGGAAGGCACAACTGGTGCTCCACCCGGCCAGACCGACACCCGCCGCGCGCGTGACATCGGTGAAAGCACCCTTGCCGGTATTCCGGTAGAGCGCGTTCGGTCCGTAGCTGGTGACATACAGATCAACCCGACCGTCGTTGTCGATATCGCCGGCGCACGCTCCCATTCCATATTCACGGTGCGCGATCCCGGACGCCTCGCTCACATCCTTGAAGGCGCCACCACCCACATTGCGAAGAAGGCGATGGCGGGCGCGGGCGTTGACAGCAGCGTCGGCCACTGAACCACCGTCAACGAGAAACAGGTCGATCAAGCCGTCGCTGTCGTAGTCGACGAACAACGCTCCCGACCCCATCGTCTCGGCCAGATACTTGTCAGCACTCGCCCCATTCATATTCGGGAACGTCACGCCAGCGGCGGTTGCAACGTTCTCGAATGTGACCCATCGCGGAGCAGGTGCCCCGCTCGGCTTCTGTTGCCAGCGCGCGTCGGCCCGGTCGTCGCTGAGCATCACGATCACGAGCGCTGCCGCCAGCGCAGCGGCCAGATACTTCACCGCCCTGACTCCGGTGGCTTGCCGCTCTTCAACGTCTCTTCGATCTTGATCTGGTTCTCCTGGAAGCGTCGTCGCTCGTCCTGCATCGCCTTCTGCTGAAGCTGCTCGAACACCTGCAACTCCCGTTTGCCTTCCTCCATCTGGCCAAGACGAATCAGCGCGCGACCGAGCGCGTAACGCGCCTCGAGATGAGACGCGTCGAGCGTGACGGCGCGACGCAGGAGCTTGACCGCCGCGTCATCACGACCTGCCGCGACGTGAATCTGCGCCGCGGTGGCGAGGGCCCTGATGCTCGTCGGATCGAGCATCGCTGCGATCAGATACTCGACAAGCGCTTCGTCCAGCCGGTCCTGCGCGCGGTAGACGTCCCCCAGATCGAGGTGCGCCACGGCATCGTTCGGCGTGAGCTCGACTCTGCGCCCATGCGCCGACACCGCCCCATCGAGGTCGAGCTGTGTGTGCCGAATCCGGCCGATCCGCGCGTACGCGTTAGCCGCTCCGCCGAGAGACGGCAACGAGACGGCGCTCTGGAAGGACTTCAGCGCCGCTGGATCGTCGCCGAGTGCTTCCTGCAGCCGGCCCAGCTTCCAATGCGCAGTCCCGGAATTCGGGAACGCCCGTATCACATCCTCGAACGCGACCCGACCCGCCGACGGATCCCCTGACTCGATGCGCTGATCGGCTGCTGCCAGGCGCATGCGCTCGTCTCGCGCGGCAGCCAGGGACTTGCTGGAGACGATCTTCCGCAACGACGCGATGGCCGCGTCGTAATTGGCCTGCGCGAGAAGCGAGGCCGCGTCACCATACGCAGCGGGCACGAAGACGGGCGCAGCTACGGACGCCTCGTCGAGAAAGTCGAGGACAAGGAATTGCGGACGGTTGGCAGCGGGCGCGTTCTCCACCGCGGCCGAGAGCGTCTTCATCGCCGCGGTCGTCTCAGCAGCTTCGGCACGCTGTAATGCGGCGCGGAGAAAGAGGTACACCGTCGTGACATTCGTGGGGTCACGCTGCAGCGCGGAACGAAAGGCCGACGCCGCTTCGTTCGGCCGGTTCGCCCGCAGGTGCAGGAGTCCGCGCAGATACTGGACGTCATCGACCTGAGGGTCGAGCGCAACGGCGGCGTCGAACTGTTTCAGCGCCGCGTCCCAGCGTCCGCGCTCGAGGTACACAGCGCCAAGCGCGGCGCGCATGCGGGCCGCGATCGCCGGAGGCGCCTTCCCGATCTCGGCTGCA
The DNA here is from genome assembly GCA_032156805.1 of Acidobacteriota bacterium. Lineage (GTDB taxonomy): Bacteria > Acidobacteriota > Vicinamibacteria > Vicinamibacterales > UBA2999 > Gp6-AA40. The sequence continues at coordinate 48,049 of JALDXQ010000021.1, read as the reverse complement.
AGCCCTGCCTCGACCTTCGCGACGGCCCCGTCCCATTGAGCCAGACCTGCCGCCATCGCCTCAATGGCCCCTGTAAGTGCAGGACCTTCGTCGCCGCTCAGGCCATTCGCGGCGTTGACGAAATCTGCGACCCCTTGTGTGAACGCGGCCCTGACCTGGGCACCCACGGCCGAAGGCCAGCCCAGAACGAAGGCACCACAGACGAGAAGGGCGGACAACCGGGACATCCGGGGAAATCGTAGCAGCTTGAAAAGAAAACGGCCGGGTCCCGAGAAATCGAGACCCGGCTCGTTGTGCTTCGCGAGCTTCGCGCTCTTCGTGAGCTTCGTGCTCTTCGTGTTTTTAGAAGTCGATCTGCGCGCTCAGGCGGAAGAGCCTTGCCGTGATCACACTCGTCGGAGCCGGCCACGTCGCACCAAACGTCGGGCTGTACGCGAGGTTATCGTTCGAGTTCAGCGCGTTGACGATGTCGACGTTGAAGTTCGTTCTCGTCCGACCGAATCGGAGAATCTTGCCGATACGGAGGTCGAGCTGGTCGATGCGATCGCCGAACATCGTGTTCGGTTCGACCACGTTGACGGTCACGTTCGGCACGCCGGTGAGCGGACGGCCGAGCGAGCCCAGCACCTGGGCGTTGGTGTACACGACGTTGGCGGTCAAAGAAACGCCGGGACGGCTCGAGAACGTGCCGGCGACCTGCACATCGACCTTCGGGATCACATAGCTTGCGAGTGCCTTGACCGTCGTCAACATCGGCTCGACTTGACGGCACCAGGGGTTGGCCAGGGTAGCGTTGGCACCCGTGGCGATGCCCTCGGGAACCGCCTCACGCGGCTCGCAGGAATCCTGGACGAGCCGACCGGTGCTAGTGCCACCCTGGAGCGTCAGGCCATTGCGCAGCCGGGCCTGGGCCGTGATGTCGAACCCATCCCAATAGCGGGTGTAGTCGCCGAAGTCGTTCGCTGCGGTTTGCACGTTCTGCGTGCCTTTCGCGGCTCCGGCCGCCGTGATGTTGTAGATATCGTTCACGACATAGCCACCACCGTTGGGGAGTCGCGGATCCGACGGTGCCGTCACGCCGAACGAGGTGTAATCGGAGGCGCTCGTCAGGATGTTGTCCGTGACGTCATTGGCGCCGAAGATCGGCCACCAGCGACGGTAGTAGCCCACTTCGACCGAGACTCTCGGAATCACTTCCTGCTGAACCGACAGACCGAACTGCCAGTCGTACGGCCGCGCGCCCCAACCCGACAGGATTGACGGATCGAGCGTCGTCGATGGTCGCGCCTGACCGAACGTCTGATCGACCGGTGCACCACAGCGGTCACCACCGGCAGCGAGATTGTCCTGCGTGTTGAAGTTGAGCAAGTTGCAATCCGGTTCGTAGTTGCCGTTGCCATCGGTCCACGGCCTGGCGACGAGCGTCGTGATGCGTTCCGAGGGGTTGGCGTTGATGTAGCGTCCCTGGTTCGAAGCCGGATGCAGGTAGCGTCCGTAATTCCCCTTCAGCGACGTCTTGCCGTTGCCGAAGACGTCATAGGCGAAGCCGAGTCGCGGGCTGAGATCGAGGTAGCCCTCGATGCCGGCTTGCGCGGGCACGACAATCTGGTTCGGGATCCAGACATCCGGCCCAATCAACTGCTCGGGGAACGCACTCCACGCTCGATCGAATCGCAGCGCACCCTGCAGCGTCAGCCGATCTTTCGTCCACTGCTCCTGCGCGAAGAACGCGTAGTACTCCGTGCGGACCTTGCGCTCGAAAGGACCGGCCTGGATCGTCACCTGATTCGGAACGCCGTTGTTGAACGTGTACAACAAGCGTCGGTCGTTGGTGATGACGTTGAACAGGTTGTCGTCGTCGCGATGGAACGCACCCTGATAGCCGAACTTCATGCTGTGCGCGCCGGTGACGAAGCTCGCCGAGGCATTCCAGGTGTGAGCGAAGATGTACCCGGTCGGCCAATTTGAAGAGCGATACTTCAGGTTGCCGCCGACGGTCAGACAGCCTTCGCACGCCGTCGCGACCTTGTTGCCGTTGCGGTCGAAGATCTGCTGCGACTGCTCCTGCACACGCACGAGGCTCGCGGTCGTGTTGCCCGGGCGTTCCTGATACCCCCACTGTGAGATGTAGGTGCCAAAGCCCGCTTCGAGCAGCAATTTGTTGGTGACCGGCGAGGTGTACTTCACCTGCTGGACTTTCTGGTGCGTGTCGCCGTAGTCGCCGGTTTCAGGCGAGTTCGGTCCGGGTCCGAAGAACCCGTTGTTCTGGCTCCCACCGTAGATCCAGCCATCCTTGTTCGACATACACCCATCGTCGTCGGCGCTGCCCGGCCACGCGGCGCCGCTGCACTGCGGCTGCTCGTCCCAGAACAAGGACAACTTGTTCCTCGGCGTCAACTGCATCGTCAGGCGCAGCGCGTTGATTCTGCGCTTCTGATCGATGCGCCCCTGTTGCGAGAAGTCCGGAGAATAGTTCCACTTCGTGGGATCGCCGGCGTTCCTGTTGGCAAAGATGCCCGGTTGGGCGTCGGCAGCGTCCACACCGCGATGGTTGTAGAAGAACCACATCCGGTCACGGAAGATTGGTCCGCCGAGCGAGAACTGATAGTCCCTCAGCAGCAGCGACTTCGCTGGTGTGGCGAGCACGCTGAGCTGTTCGGCGTCGAAGTTGTTTCCCTGCATGCTGTCGTTGAGGCCCGAGATGAAGAACGAGCCCTGAAACGTGTTGCCACCCGTCTTCGGAACGACGGTCATGGACGGGCCGCCGGTCTCGGCTTCACCGAGGTTCCCCGAGATCGTGAAGGTGACTTCCGCCGTGTTCTGCATGTCCGGGATGTAGCCCGACACGCCCGCGCCACCGCGCGACGCACCTGTGTTGATGCCATCGACCGTCAGTCGGCCGTCCTCGGTGCTGCCGCCGTGAGCCGTGAACAGCAACATCGTCGGCCTGAGCTGCACCTGACCGTCGCCAGCCACGACGCCCGGCACCAGCTGCAGAACGTTGTTGTATGAACGTGAGGTTGGTATCGCCTGGAGGACATCGCCGTCGATGACCTGCTGACGTCTGGCGCTCTGCACGTCGACAATCGGCGACTCACCGGTGACGGTCACCGTTTCCTCGAGTGAGCCGACGCGCATGTCGGCATCGATGGACGCGGTCAGCGATCCAGTCAGCACGACGCCGTCGCGCTTGAAAACGTTGAAACCCTGTAATGAAAACGTGACGGTATAGGTTCCCGGAGGGAGCTCGACGATGCGATACTGCCCCGTTCCGTCCGTCACGACTGACCGAACCTTTTCGGTCAAAGCCGAGCTCGTGGCTTCCACAGAAACACCGGGCAACACCGCGCCCGACGTATCCTTGACTACCCCTGTTATCGATGCCTGGGCGTATGCTGCAACCGGCGCCAGGAGAACTGCGGAGAGAACAGCCAGGGTTCTCACCAAACCTCGCATGCCTGCCTCCATGTCATTCCGTTCGACTAATACGGTCCGATCTTGGTCACCTGCCCGCGTACGAACCGTATAGGGCACGTCCGCGCGCGCAACTACCCGAGCGCACAATTTTCGCATACCGAAAAGGTGTTCTCAGGCCGGAACACGTATACGCTTGTCACGGGTACCTGTCAAGATTTTGGTAATTAATTTCAGTTATGGATATGACCATGAGACTCGCCGCGCCCGTTCTATTCCTCGTGTTCGTCGTCAGCTCTCCTTCATTCGCACAGCAACCCGCACAGGGGGGACAGGGAGTCGTCGGTGGCGTCGGCAACGCCCGCCAGACAACGCCGCCAGGGCCCGCCCCGCGAAATGCCGAGGGCAGGGTGATCCTCACCGGAGCGACGCCGGCTCAGAAGGGACTGTGGCTGCCCGTGTTCGGCATCACCGATCCGATTGCTCCGGTGGCGACCGTGCCATTCAAACAATGGGCGCGCGCGGTGTACGACGATCGCCAGGCGCACGAGCTCGAGCCGCACGCGCGATGCAAGCCATCTGGTGTCGCACGTCAGTTCCTGACGCCCTACGGTGTCGAGTTCGTCGAGCTACCTGAGCTGCAGCGCCTCTATATCTTCGACGTCGGCGGCCCCCACACCTATCGAACGGTCTATATGGATGGCCGTTCACATCCGGCGAAGTTGACGCCCACCTTCTACGGCCATTCGATCGGCTGGTGGGAAGGAGACACGCTCGTCATCGACACGAAAGGTTTCAACGAGGGCTTCTGGCTCGACCGTCGCGGTCTGCCGCACACCGAGGCCCTTCACACCGTGGAGCGGTTCACTCGCGTGGACTCCGGTGCGGTCCGGTATGAAGTGACGGTCGACGATTCGGGCGCTTACACCGCACCGTGGACGGCTCGATTCAACCTGCGCTGGGAGAACGGCACCGAGCTCTTCGAGTATGTGTGCCAGCAGGCGAACTACGCGATCACGCTGATGGTCGGCGATCAGGAGTCGGTGGATCGGACGAGTCCGATCATTCCGTAGGCTCTCGGCTTGGGGCTCCAGGCTTCGGTTGGCCAGAGCCTAGAGCCCAGAGCCTAGTTCCCGCAGCGCTTCTGCTGCCGGCGCCAGTTGGGGATTCAGTTTCAGGGCCTCCTCGAGTTGCGCTCTGGCCTGCTCTCGGTGGCCCTGCTGAAGCAGCACCAGGCCCAGGTTCGTCCGCGCACCAGCGTTCTCAGGATCGTGTTCGAGCAGACGACGCAACTCCGCGGCGGCGCGATCGAGCCGTCCCTGACGGGCGAGCGCAGCGGCCAGATTCGTTCGCGCGTCGCTGTGCATCGGGTCGCGCTCCAACGCTGACTCGTACTCCTGGATCGCTTCGTTCACGCGACCGGTGAGCGCCAGCAGCAGCCCCATGTTGTAGTGGGTCACGGGATCGTCGAGACCCTTCAGCGCCTGCCGGAAATACGACTCGGCTTCGCCGAAACGTCCCATGGCACTGAGGCAGCTCCCGATGTGCGCGAGCACCTGGTAGTCACCGGGCACCATCTCCTGGTAGCGCTCGAACAACATCAGCGCCTCCTCGTTCCGCTCGACGGTGCGGAGGATCCTGGCGAGCTTCAGCACCACTTCGGGATTGTTCGGGTCGAACTCGAGTGCGCGCCGAGTGAGGTATTCGCTCCATTCCGCGTTGATCGAGAGATTCGCTTCCGATGCCACCCGCAACAGGAAGATGCTATTGCGCGACTCGCGCGCAAGCTCGTCGATCACCGGATCGGCGTAAGGTGTGAATGGAGGCAGCCGGCCTGCTCGATACACGAGACGCGTCGCCTCGTCCTCGCGCCCGAGTTGACGATAACTGTCTGCCAGGAGGCGAAGCGCCGGGCCGAAGCCCGATGTCGCGGCGTTCACCTGTTCGAGGATGGTGCGCGCGCGATCCACATCGCCGTTGACCAGCGCGATACGCGCGAGGCCAAGAGACGCGTATGCCGACAGCGGCACTTCGGTCACATGGCGTGGCGAGGCGGTGTCTGCCGCGGCGGCGGGAACATCGCGTGCCCTCTGCCACGCCGTCGCCGCGTCATCGTATCTGCCGGCCTTGAACTCCGCCTCTCCCAGGCGCAACCAGGCCGGACCGAGTCGTGGCGCGCGCTCGACGACCGTGCGCAGGTTGGCCAGCAGCGCGTCCCCGCCACCTCGCTCTGATTGAATGACGGCGCGGTGGTAGATCCATCGCCAGTCATCGGGCGCGAGCGTCTCGGCAAACTCGTAACAGCGCTCGGCCTGGTCGAAAAACATGTCTGCGTGATACGCGATGCAGAGCGCGCCGACCGTCGCAATCGAGGAGGGATCGTCAACCGCGGCGTCATATCGCTCGCGCAGATGGTCCTCGATCACTTTCTGTTGAGCCGACAGGCGCGGCGGAGCGGGAAGGGCGGCCTCCTCACCTGCTCGCCATCGACTCGCCAGGACAACGGCGGCGACCACGCCGATGAGAATGACGGCAGCGGCGACGATCCTGCGTCGCGGCGCCGGCACCCGCGGTACCGTTGCGGGCTCGGTGACGCGATCCTTCTTCAACGCTCGGGTCACAATGGATAGGGTGATCTCAACACATGGTATATCGGCACCGGGCGCTCTTCCCGACCACTGCTCTGCCATGCGCTCGACCGCTCTCGAACGGAGCCTTACATGACGCAACTCCCTTACACCGGCACCGAGTTCATCGAAAGCCTGGACGACGGTCGTGAAGTCTGGATCTACGGCGAACGTGTCCGGAAGATTTCCGAGCATCCCGCATTCCGCAACTGCGCCCGCATGCTGGCCCGTCTCTACGACGCACTCCACGAGGATCATCGGAGTGGCCGCGGCACGCTCAGCATGCCGACGGAATGGGGTGGCTTCACGCACCGTTACTTCAAGGCACCGACGAGCGCGTCGGAACAGATCGCGGCCCGCGATGCGATTGTCGGCTTTGCGCGCTTGAGCTACGGGTGGCTGGGTCGGTCTCCCGACTACAAAGCCGCGTTCCTCGCCACGCTCGGCGCCAACGCGGAGTTCTACGCCCCGTTCCAGGAGAACGCGCGGCGGTGGTATCGCCACGCGCAGGAACGCGTGGCCTTCGTCAACCACGCCATCATCCACCCCCCCGTGGATAGACACCTGGCGCCCGGTTCACCTGGCAGCGCCGGCGATGTCTTCGTGCACGTGACTCGCGAAACGGACGGGGGCATCCACGTCAGCGGCGCGAAAGTGGTCGCCACCGGGTCGGCACTCACCCATTTCACCTTCGTCGCACACCATGGACTGACGCCCGTGCAGGACAAGAACTACGCCTGTGTGTTCATCGTGCCGACCAACGCGCCGGGGTTCAAGCTCATTTGCCGTGCGTCCAACGAGCAACGGGCGGCGGCGCTCGGCAGCCCGTTCGACTACCCGCTGTCGAGCCGCTTCGACGAGAACGATGCGATCGTCGTGCTCGACGACGTGTTCATCCCATGGGAAAACGTGTTCGTCTACGCCGACCTCGAGAAGGCCAACGACTTCTTCCCGCGTACTGGTTTTCATCCGCGCGCCATGCTGCACGGATGCACGCGTCTGGCAGTCAAGCTCGATTTCATTACCGGCCTGCTCATCAAGGCCACCGAGACCACGGGCTCGCGGGCCTTCCGTGGTGTCGAAGCGAACATCGGCGAGGTGATTGCCTGGCGGAACATGCTATGGAGCCTGTCGGACGCGATGGCCATGAACGCCACGCCGTGGACCGACGGCGCGGTGCTGCCGGGCATCGATGCCGCGCTCGCCTACCAGGTGCTCGCACCGGAAGCGTACGTGCAGGTCAAGAACCTGATCGAAAAGACCGTTGCGAGCGGACTGATCTACCTGAACTCACACGCCGACGATTTCCGGACGCCTGAGCTGCGTGGCTACCTCGATCGATACCTGCGCGGCTCGGCGGGCGTCGACGCCGTGCAGCGCGTGAAGCTGATGAAGCTGCTGTGGGATGCCGTCGGCTCCGAGTTCGGCGGTCGCCACGAGTTGTACGAGATCAACTACAGCGGCAGTCACGAGGAGATCCGCCGTTACGCGCTCTTTGCCGCGCTCGGCACCGGTAACTACGATCGGATGAAGGCGTTCGCGGATCGCTGCATGTCCGAATACGATCTGGAGGGCTGGCAGGTCGACGATCTCCGGACCGATCGGCGGCGCGAGGGTTTGCGTTAGACAAGGGACTCAGGACGGACGAAGAACCAAGGACCACGATTACTTCATCACCGGCGCGAACTTCTGGATCCGCTTGGCGTGTTCCACCTCGCCGGTGTAGATGTTGCCCTTCGAATCCATCGCGATGGCGTTGATCCAGTGCAACTGCCCGGCGTAACGGCCGTTGCCGCCAAACGAACCAAGGGTCTTGCCGCTCTGGCGATCGAGGATCCACACCCGGTTGTTGGTACCGTCGGCGACATATAAGTACTTCTGCGACTCGTCGCGTGAGATCGCCAGCTTGTAGGTCGTTCCGCATGGCGGCAACTTCGTGTTGTTCAGGCCGCCGCACCCCTCGCCACGCGCGGGTGTGTTGGGCGCAACCTGAAAGTCCTGCAGCCACTTGCCATCGGTGGTGAACACCTGGATCCGGTTCTGCCCGCGCTCGCCGATGTAGACGCGCCGGTCGCGGGAGATCTCGAGAAAGTGAAGGTCGGGCACGAAGTTCTTCTCCGGCGGCGGCGGCGCTCCGGTCCATTGGTACGGCGGAATCGGATCGTTCGAGATCTCGCTCAGAGGCATGCCGTGACCACCCCACCCGCGCTTGAACGCGCCAGTGTCCATGTCGTACACGAGCACGCGCTTCCAATTGATGATGTAGATCTCGCGCGCGGCCTCGTCGAGTTGGAAGCGGCCCTTCGAGACCAGGACATCGGTCTGCTGGTTGTTCTCGGGCACCTGCGCACCGGGCGGGGGACGATGGCCGAAGTCCCAGACGAACTTCCCTTCACGCGTGAACTTGAGGATGCTGTCCTGCGGAGCCGTGCCTCCGACCCACACGAATCCCTGATGATCCGCGATGACGGTCTGGAGCGCGGTAGGCCAGAGCGGGTGGTAGCCGGGTCCGCCCCACGCGCGAACCACCCTGCCATCCTGAGCGAGCTCGACGACCTCGGGACCGCGCACGCAGCAGTCGACCCGGGGCGGCGTGCCGTCTCCGCCGATTTCATCGCCTTCGGCAGCGGCGGCGCGATTCAGGAACCAGATGTGATCCTCGTGGTCGACGTGGATGCCGGTGACCTGCTGCATGCTCCATCTATTGGGCAGCGGCTTCGGCCAGAACGGATCCACCTTGAAGACCGGTGCTCCGTTCTCCTCGAGTAACTGAGGACGGGCTTGGGAGTCGACGGTAAACGAAGACGCCCAGGCCAGGGTGCACGCTCCGACGAGGACGAACAACCACCACCTGTTCATGGCACCCTCCCCACTCAGCAGAGCGATGAAGAACGCATTTCCGAGGGTCAGATCATTGGGGCGCCACGCAGCTGAAGTTCGCGGCCTCGTCGATGCTGCCCTGACCCATATAGCGCGCGACCTGCGGGTACGGACAAAGCGGACGCGTGCGCACGACCTTTCCATCGGTCACCTTCGAAGCGAGTAGTGAGTCGGGAGCTTTTCCCTTCTCCACCCAGTCGATGACGGCGGTCACCGCGTCGTTGCGATCGGGTCCGACACCACCGGCGCAGTGTGCGACGCCCGGCATCATGAACAGTCGAACGAAGTCACCCGCATTATCGTTCTTCGCGGCGACGGCTTCGTAATAACTGACGCCCATCAGCGGCTGCAGAATCTGGTCGGCCCACCCGTAGGTCATGATCAGCTTGCCGCCGTTCTCGCGGAACCGCGACAGATCGGTGTCTTTCGCGTCGGCGAGCTTGCTCCAGCGCGCGACGAGCTCCGGGTCTTTGTCGTAGTTGAACGTCATGGCGTCGTACCCGGGCTGCGGGGGATCGAGGATCAGGTAGCGCATCACGCCTTCGGCGAGATTGAAGTCGGCGGGCTTGGCTTCCGGCTTGGCCGCGACGATCGCGTTCAGCCACCCGCTGGCGGTCGTGCCGTTGGGTGCTGTGTTCACCGCCTCGCTGCCGACCATGAACCCGGGAAACAATGGCTTCCCGTTGCTCACGGGACCACTGTAGACCTTTCTCACGGCCATCGCCTGTGCGCTGGTGAGGCAGTCGGGCGTATCGGCTCCCTCTCGACACGCGGGCACGTCGCGAACCGGATCGAATGAGCACTTGCGCGGATCGTCGATCAACCCGTCCTTCAGCCCGTCGACCTCGTCGCACGTGTTCATCACCGCTTGCGCCAGGACGGGCAGCTTGGCTGGCGGCACGGGCGCGTCGGTCAGCGCCTTCTGATTCCACATCGCGCCCATCGTGAAGCCAGTCTGGTCGACCCAGGGTGCGTTGGCGACGATGCCGTCGAAGTCGTCGGGATAACGCTGCGCCTCGAGCAGTCCCTGACGGCCACCATTCGAGCAGGAACTCCAGTAGGAGAACGTCACCGGCTGCATGTAGTACTCGGTGGCGATCTTCTTCGCCGTCTCGGCGGTCACGTGCACCGCCCGGTAGGCATAGTCGATCGCCTTCTGCGGGTTACTGAGGATGAACGAGCCGCTCGGTTCCTCTCTCGCGTCGTGGCCGGTGTTGGTCCGGGCCATCACGAACCCGTTGGTGAGCGCGCCGGTCCGATCGGCGTTCAGGGGTTGATCGACCGGGTCACCGGCGAGACCGCCGTTCCCCGTCATGTAGAAACGTTGGTTCCACCGATCCGGCAGGTTCACCTCGAACGCCACTTCGGGCGCGATGATTCCGGTGACACGACAGTGCTGCGGAGTATCAGCGGTCGCCGCCACCACCCGCGCCTGAATCGAAGTGATGTCCTCGCCCCTGAACGTGGAGAGGGCTTCACACGTCTTCTGCGGTGTGGAGTGAGCGGCGGTATATCCCGCCAGGGAACTCTGCGCATTGGCGAATGGCTGCGCGTCCGCGGCAGCGGCGGTCACGCACAAAGCAACGAGGGTAGCAAGCAGCACACGCATACAGATTCTCCCTGGCCGTCTTTTGCCGCCTGGATTCGCGACAGCCCCGACCGGCCGCCGCGGCAGCGGCATCATCTTATGCCCTTGAGACGCTTACCAGCGCCCAGAACTGTTGGGGTTGTAAACCTTCTGCGGGGTGCCCTCGTCAAAGACGGCGGGCGGGCTAACCAATGATTGGTAGTGTGAATCGCTTGACGGCGGCAGGGCGCTGTGTTGTTCTTATTGAGAAACAAATTTCGGATTGCGAACGTTCGCACCGCTCACATCCCAGCGGCGCGAGCGCTCCGCTTCGAAGCAACCGTATGCGCGACTCGCAACGAGCAGCCACCCTGGGGCTGCGCGTGTATCACAACGTGCGCCGTCAGATCCTGAGCGGCGTGCTCCAGCCCGGGCAGCCGATGTCCCGCCGCCGGGTCGCATCGGAGATGAGCACCAGCCTGCTGCCCGCGGCGCAGGCGCTCCAGCGTCTCGAGTTCGAAGGATTGCTCGAAAGCCGCCCACGCGCTGGCACGCGCGTGCGGACACCCTCACGCGAAGACGTTGCCGGCCACTTCGTGGTCCGCGAAGCGCTCGAGACACAGGCCGCGACGCGAACCGCCATCATGGCCACGCCTCCCGAACTGCAGCACCTCGAGACGCTCGCGCGCGAACTGGATGAACGCGCCGGGCACCTGGACGTCAAGCAGTACTCGGCGCTGCACCGCAAGTTCCATCGCCAGATCGCGGCGTACAGCCGATGCGAGCCGCTCTGCGATGCGGTCGATCAGTGCCACGCGTTTGCGGCGTTGTGGCTCTCGCACAACCCGCGGCCGTCTGCCGACGAGGTCACCCACCAGGAACTGGTGCGGGCCATCGAATCCCGGGATCCCCTGAAAGCGGCGGAGGCGATTGCCCTCCACCTCTCGGCCGGTCGAGCCCGCGCCATGGCGGCGCTTGCCTCGTTCCCGAAGGCGGGGTCGCGCGCTCGCCCCTTCCGTAGCCGCCGGCGAAAGACGTCGACAGACTCCAGCAGTCGCCGGGATTCGTGATGCTCCGCGTGCTGCTGGTCGAGCGCTCCGCGCTGGTGCGGGGCGCGTTCAGGCGTCTGCTCCAGGAGGATGCCGAGATCTCAGTGGTCGCCGAAGCGTCCAACGCGGGCGACGCGGCCGCGGCGCTCTCTGGTCGGAATGTGGATGTCGTCGTGATGTGCGCGACAGCCGATCGAGGGGCGATACGCACATCGGAGATCGCTGCCCTTCGCGTAGCTGCGGGCGTTGGAATCGTCTGCGTCCGTCATTGGACGGACTCACGCGACATCGACAGCTCGCTCACCGCGGGAGCGCTCGGATGCGTCGAGGTCGATGACGCGTCAGAGACCGACTTGGCCGAAGCTGTCCGCTTCGCCCATCGCAGCGACCGCTACCTGAGTCCAGGCCTGTCGAGTGGTCCCAAGGCCAGGGAATCCGGCTGGGATACCGGTTACGAACGTCTGACCGCACGTGAAAAGGACGTGCTGCTGCGCGTCGCGCAAAGCAAGTCGAATCGCGAGATCGCTCGCGAGCTCAACCTGAGCATGAACACGGTGGCGGTGCATCGGAACAAGATGATGAAGAAGATCGGCGTGCGAAAAGCCACCGCGCTCGCCCTCTTCGCAGCAGAGCGCGGCCTGCTCGTCAGGAAGTAAAGGCGAGTGCACGAGTGCCGGGTCCAGAGAGCAGGGCCCGGCCTGCGTTTACTTCGCGCGCCCGCGGTAGCCCTGGGCGATCATCGGGATCGACCAGACCTGCGCCGCGTTGGCCACCTCGGTCCCGTCGTTGTCTGTCGCGCCACGGGCGAGGATGAAGAACGTTTTCTTGTCCGGTCCACCGAACGCACCAGTGATGATGCCGCGCGGTGTCGGAATGGTGCCGAGGCTCTTGCCATCAGCGCTCAGCACGACGACACCAAGGTTGGTCGTGACGTAGATGCGACCCATCGAATCGATCGAGAGGCCGTCACCATTGCCCTCGTACTTCCCGAACGCACGCTGGTTGGTCAGCGAGCCGTCCGCCTGGACGTCGAACACTGCCAGTTCCGGACCGTCGGTGACGTAGAGCGTCTTCTCATCCGCGCTGAGCACGATCCCGTTGGGTGTGACATCCTGGCCGTACTTCGTGACCACACCCTTCGGATCGGCGTAGTACACGCCGCCCATCGTGAAGTAGGCGCCACCGTTGCTGTCGGCAGTCAGATCGTTGATGACTCCGCCGATGCAGTCGAGCGGATCACCTTGATAGCTGTTGGCCAGCAGCCGGCGCTGCGGCGCCAGCTGCGTCACCGTCGCGCGGAGGCCGCGCTGCACGATGAAGGTCGCGCCCTTCTTGTTGATCGACAGCGCGCCTCCCGTGTGCGTATCGGTATGCGCGGTTGTCGGCCGGCCATCTCGGTCGAGTTTGATGACCCGGCTGTTGTCGTTTTGCGCGAGGAGGAGCCCGCCGTCATCGGTGCCGACGATGCCGTCACCGTTGTTGCCCGCTTCCTGCCAGAGAAACTTCCACTGCTGGCCGCCGGCAACGACGCCCGGGATCTCGGTCACTGTGTACTCACGGATCCCCTGCGCAGGCGCCGCGCCACGACCGCCGCCGCGGCCACCCGCACCGCGTCCTCGTCCGGCGGGCGGTGCTGCCTTGCACGTCTTGATCAGCGCCTCGTAGCCAGGGTCGGCTGGTGCCTGCACCGATGCCGGCGGTGTGCTGGTTGCACCGGCAGGCAAACGCGGAGGCTGCCCTTGCGCCAACGCGACGACCGGATAGAGCACTGAGACCACACCGGCGAAAATCCTTCTTGAACTCATCGGACGCCGCCCTCCATCGGCCGAAGCATATCGCACCTTCGCGATCGCGCCGTCTGACGTTACTTGACGGAGACGATCTCGACCTGCCCTTCGCGACGAAGGACGGTCACGCCGACGTCGTGCGGATGGCGTTCGAGACGGATGTCGACACGTGCGTCGCCCACAGCCAGGTCGGTCAGCCGGATCCAGTCGAGCGTCTCGGGTAGTCGTCCGCGCGTGACGGTGATGCGGCGGCGCGGCGCGTCGATGTCGACCCCCAGCGTGGCCGCAAGCAGCAGGAAGACCGCCCCTGCCGCCCAGGCCTGCGGCGCGCATGCAACGGGATAGAGAGTGGGATATTCACGTCCGCGCCTGGGGAACCCACAAATCAGCTCGGGCAGACGATGAAGATCGACGGCTTCGCTCAGATCGGCCATCGCCGTCAGGATCCGCCGCGCACCGCCGGTCACGCCGTAGCGCGCCATCCCCGCCGCAATGATGGCGTTGTCGTGCGGCCAGATCGAGCCATTGTGATAGGACTGCGGGTTGAATCGTCGCTCGGTGGCCGCCACGGTGCGCACGCCCCATCCGGCAAACGAGGCGTCCTCCATCAGCGTCGCGCAGACGCGCTCGGCACGTTCCGGCGAGGCGATGCCTGCAAACAGACAGTGACCCGGGTTGGATGTCCGCACGCGGCAGGGCCGCTTGTGCCCATCGAGCGCGAGCGCGTAGGTCCCGAGGTCTTCACACCAGAACGCGCGCTCGAACTGCACGCGCAAGCGCTCCGCACGCGCCAGCCACTCTTCCGACTGCCGCTTGTCACCGCGGAGCAGGGCCAGTTCCCCGGCGCCCTTCCACGCCGCGTAGGCGTAGCCCTGCACTTCACAGAGCGCGATAGGCGGCTCGGCAAACGAGCCATCGGCGTGAAAGACCGAATCGTGTGAGTCCTTCCACCCCTGTTGCACCAGGCCTGTTTCCGACTGCCGCGCGTACTCGATGAAGCCGTCGCCATCGAGATCGCCGCTCCCCTCCATCCACTCGAGCGCGCGAACCAGGTTCGGCCAGAGTTGATCGATGAAGGCCAGATCGCCGGTGCGGTGGTAATAAGCGTCGGCGAGCATGACGAAGAGCGGTGTCACATCACAGCTGCCGTAGTAACGGCCGAAGGGCACCTCACCCAGCGCGGCCATCTCGCCACCGCGCATCTCGTGCAGGATCTTCCCGGGCTGGGCATCACGCGCATCGTCGACCGCGGATGCCTGCGTCCTCGCCAGGAATGACAACACGCCACGGGCGACATCCGGATTCAACCAGAGCATCTCGAACGCGGTGATCACCCCATCGCGTCCGAACGGAGTCGAGAACCATGGGATGCCCGCGTATGGGTATTGCCCATGCGGAGTGTCGGTCATCATGATCTGGAGATCGGCGGACGATCGATCCAGCCAGCGATTGAAGATGGTGCTCGAGCTCGCCAGCTCACAGCAGAACGCGTGAGGCGCCTGGTTGCGGGTGGCCTTCTTGATCGCGAGCGCGTTGTCGAACGACACGTCAGGCAGCGACGCTGACGCCAGACCGTCCGCTTCGTACGACACGCTGACATCGACAGCGGCCGAGGCCATCGGCTCGAGCGTCAGCATCCACATCACGCGGTTCTGGCCACGGCGATCGGGGCGGCGATTCCAGTGGAGCTGCGCGCGCCGCTCGCGATCGTCCAGACCGCGATAGCGCATCAGGTATCCCTCGCCGGATTCGTCCGGAAGCCGCTCGCCTCGTCGCGCCCGCCGGGCGCCACGCACCTCGAAGAGGTCGGCAAAGTCCGCATCGAAGCACAACGACACGGGGACCTCGAGGCGATCGAGACGGTAGTTCGTCACCTGAATCCGCTCGACGAAGCGGGCATTCACGAGCATTCGCGTGCGGCAGATGTTGATCTCGCCGCGCGCGATGGTCACGACACCATCGCGCCGCAAATCGGGGTTGGTGAGATCCGCTTCGAACAGCAGGTTGTCGCCGCTGACCGTGGAGCTCAGGAGCAGCGGCTGGTGGCCATAGAGCCGCAACTCGTAGCGCGACAAGAACCGCGTCCCGTCGTAATAGAGCCCTTCTTCGCTCGCCTCGCTCGGCGCGATGTCGCCGCGCGCGTCGAATACGGCGAACGAATCGCCGTGCTTGAGCACGCGAAGCGGCGTAATCGGGCGCTCCGAGTCAGTAATGATCGGAAAGCCCCGCTCGAACTGCTCGAGAGACGCGTCGCGGGAAACGTCAGGCGACGATGCCGGCACCCGCCGTGCTGGAGGTGAGCTGTCGATAGAGTCGAACATACGCCGACGCCATACGTGCGCTGCCGAAGCGACGCGTGAATGCGTCGCGACAGGCGCGACGATCCAGTGTATGCGTATGTCTGGCTGCGTCAATCGCCTGCGACACATCGTCAACGACGAACCCGGTCACGCCATCTTCGACAACCTCATCTACTGAGCCTCCGCGGAACGCCACGATCGGTGTGCCGCAGGCAAGCGCCTCGATCATCACGAGGCCGAACGGCTCAGGCCAATCGATCGGGAACAGCAGGGCCCGCGCCCCTCCGAGGAATGCACTCTTCTGCTCGTCCGTGATCTCGCCAATGAACTCGACCAGCGGATGGCTCATCAGCGGTGCAATCTCGTTCTTGAAATAGAGCACGTCGCTCGGGTCGACCTT
Source organism: Acidobacteriota bacterium (assembly GCA_032156805.1). GTDB lineage: Bacteria > Acidobacteriota > Vicinamibacteria > Vicinamibacterales > UBA2999 > Gp6-AA40. The sequence goes on along the minus strand of JALDXQ010000021.1, from coordinate 32,025 downwards.
CGCCGCGATCTTGAGCGGCCACCCGCAGGCCTTCGCGATCTCGATCGCGCGATCGACTCGTTTCTCACGCGCGATGCGTCCGAGGAAAGCGAGGTAAGACCCTGGCTCGCGATGGAACTGGAAATCACGTTCGGGAAATCCGTGATGCACCGTCCCGATCCAGTTCTGATGCGGCAGCGGAACGCGCTGCGCGTCGGAGATCGACACCAGCGGCAACTCGCTGAACTCTTCGTAGAGCGGCGCCAGATCCGGCAGGTCGAGGCGGCCGTGCATGGTGGTCAGATGCGGCGTCGACATGCGGCGCGCGAGCGGGAAATGCAGCGGCGCGACGTGAAAGTGGATGATGTCGAAGTCGTCGGCGCGCTGCACGATCTGCTCGACCATCAGCATGTGCCCCGCCAGCGGATCGACGCAGCCCATGAGCCGCTGCGCCCGCTCGCACGCGGGTATCAGGGTCGCTGACGTGCACGAATCGCCGCTGGCGAACAGCGTGACCTCGTGCCCCTGGCGAACGAGCTCATCAGTCAACACGGCAACGACACGTTCGGTGCCGCCGTAGAGCTTGGGTGGAACACTTTCACTCAGCGGTGCAACTTGCGCAATCCGCAGCTTTCCAAGTGGCCCCAATTGCATAGCCAGAGCTTCTTGCAACCTGGCGGTGCAAGGCGTGTGCCTCCACTGGAAAATTCGCCGACCGTCCATCGAAGCCGCCGAACCTATTCGACCCGCATCTCAAACCACGAAGGCCACGAAACCCACAACGCGTCTGGTATGCGTTGCACCGTGCGGCACCCCGTTCGACGGGCCAGCCTGCAGGAACTGAGGCCCAGTGCAGGCTGGCTGCGCGTGAGAGAAGCCTCGATTACGCACGCCACCGGAGCCACTCCTGCGTGGCGTGTGCGTATCAGAGGTTTGTCTCAGGCGGGCTGCAGGAAGACAGCCCGTCGAACGATGTACCAGCGCACGCGCTCAAGGCGTTCCTTCGTGATCGTCGTGTTCTTCGTGATTTCCTTTAGGCAGAAGCAAGTTGGGAGTTGGGAGTTGGAAGTTGGGAATTGGCGGTTGAACGTTGGGAGTGCCTGCTAGAGTTCCCGCGTCATCTCGACCATGGTTCGACGGAAGCCGAGGCGCTCGAAGAGACGTTGCGCGCCTTCATTCCGCTGAGCGGTCCAGAGGATCACGCGCGGAGCGCCGCGCGCACGAAGCCATTCGGTTGCCGCCGCGATGAGCGCGCTGGCGATTCCGGCACGGCGACCGCTCTCGTCGACCACGACGTCGTGGATGAACCCGCACGCCTCGCGCAGCTCCTTCCACGACTGTGGCTCGAGGCCGGCATACACATAACCCACGACCGCACCGTCCCGCTCGGCCACCAGCACGACGACCTCCTCGTCGCGCAACTGCGTACCGAGGAACCAGCCGTAGCCGTCGGCGGAGCTCTCGCCCGGTGCCATGAATCGCTGCGGGTCGAACTCGTAGTGCGTCTCGAGCAGCAGGGCGCCGAGCCGGCCGAGTGCCGGTCGATCGCCTCTGGTGGCCGGCCGGATCACGAACGCGTCAGACATGACGAGCGCAGTCAGACGCCCACGCCGCCGGGCGAGGACGCGTCGGACGGAATCAACGCCGCCCGCCCTGTCTTCTCCGCGGGCGGCTCCGCCGCTGTCACGGCACTCACGACCACGACGCCGGTGGGACCGGTGATCACGGCGAGCTTGTCGGTCTGCGTGCGATTGAGGATGACGTCGACCAGCGTCGTCGTATTGGGATAGAGCAGATCCGGTTCGCCCTTCGACGGCGCAAGCGGATCGTAGGCGACAAACGTGCTCTTCATGTAGCGCACGTCCGGCAGCGCGCTGACGCCGGTGATTTCGACGATCAGCTTGGCCCCTTCGGCTTTCAGCGCCTCATGGAACTCGGAGAGCTTGCTGCAGTTCATCATGATCACGCGGTGGGACTTGGTCGTCGAATGCGTCGTGACCTGTGACTCGAAATCCTCGTCGAATTGCAGCGTCAGCTTCTCGTGCGGCTTGTTGTCCTTGCCGAGCACATAGAAGTCGATGAAGTAGTCATCGACCAGGTGATCGACATCGTCGCGCACACGGAAGAAGAACTGCTGATAGCGGGTCTGGCGTTCGGCCGGCATCCGTGCGTAGTTTCGTTCTGACACCTCGTCGAAGGTCCGCGCCATCTCGCGGTACTCGTCGAGCGGCGTGCTTGCCTTGCCCTTGAGGATGGCGAGCGCCATCGTGCCGGGGCCGTCAGGCTCCATGAATCCCGGCGTAGTGGGATTGATGATGCTGCCGTGGTTGAACCCGGCAAAGACCGCAAACGGGATGCGATCGAACTTGGTGTCCTGCCACCAGAGCAGGCTTGGGCCGGCCGTTCGGAAATCGAGCGAGCATCCCCGAGTGTTCAACGAGGTACCGGCAATGCGCACGGTGCCATCGGTGCCCGGCATCGCGCGTTGCTTGACCAGCTTCGCTTCAACGCCACCGTACGCCTCGCCCGCTGCCAGCACGAAGGGGTAACAACGCTGAGACTCGCTCCTCTTCTCGCTGAAGTAGGATGCGCCGCCGTGCAGGTCGTAGTTGAACGAGAGCTCCCATTGAAAGGGACTCGCCGGCTCGAGCCCGCGCAGCACCACCTTCCCCGATTCGAGGAAGTCCTCTTTCCGGGAGTTGGAATTGAAGAACGTCGTTCTGAACTTGCCGAGGAAGGATTGGCCGAGACCCGCGAGGTCCGAGCCGAAATTCGCCGGCGCGAAACACAGCAGACGATCGACGGGACAGTCCTCGTCCAGCCGCCGGCGGCGGTTCCGTTCGGCGTGCAGCGCCAGCCAGGCGCGCACGACCAGCGATCCCGTGCTGTGACAGATGACATCGACACGCTGGCCGCCGAGCCGAAGCCGATGGTCGGTATCGAGCTTGTCGGCAAAGTCATGGAACGTCGCTTCGTCGTCCATGCTGCTGTAATCGAGGTAGCAGACGTCGCTCTCCGGGTAAACACCCTCCGTGATGAGGAAGTTCCCCAGTGCCGTGAAGCTGGTCGAACCGTCCGAATAGCCGTGCACGATCAGAAGCTTTCTGGCCATTGAAAATCCCGTTCTCGCGAAATGCTGATGGCGCGCTATGTTACGCGGTCTTCTGCTCGTCCGTCTGCTCAATCCCGATCAGGAATGCACGCCAGGCGCTTCGCGCCCCGTACGAGCAACGTAGTCGACGTAGGTCCCGGGGTAGAGGTGTGGCTCCCTCTCCGTCCCGGTTTCTCCGCCGAGTTCGACGACGCGAGTGCTGAGCGCCCGCAGGAAGGCACGATCGTGCGAAACGAACAGCATCGTGCCATCGTAATCGGCCAGCGCGTCGATGAGCATTTCCTTGGTGAAGAGATCGAGGTGGTTGGTTGGTTCGTCGAGCACGAGAAAATTCGGCGGATAAAGCAGCATGCGCGCCATCACCAGACGCGTCTTCTCGCCACCCGAGAGCGACCGGATCTTCTTGTCGATGTCGTCGCCTGAGAACTGAAAGGCACCGGCCAGGTTCCGCAGCACTCCAATCGACTCGTCGGGAAAGTCACGCTGCAGTTGTTCCTCGATGGTCAAGTCCGGGCTGAGGAGATCGAGCGCCTGCTGCGCGAAGTAGCCCATCTTGAGGCTGGCGCCGAGCGCAACCTCGCCCGAGTCCGGCGCGAGCACGCCGGCAATCATTCGCAGCAACGTGGTCTTCCCCGCGCCATTTCGGCCCATGACACACCAGCGTTCACCACGCCGGATGGTCATCGTGAGCCCGTCATGGACGACCCGATCGCCGTACGATTTGGACACGCCCGTGAGCACCGCCACCTGATCGCCGGATCGTGGAGGCTGACGGAAGTCGAAGCGGACGATCTTCCGCCTCTTCGGCAGCTCGATCTTCTCGATCTTCTCGAGTGCCTTGACCCGGCTCTGCACCTGCGCGGCCTTGGCAGCGTGGGCCGAGAAGCGCTCGATGAAACGCTGCTCCTTGGCCAGCATCGCCTGCTGCCGGGCGTAGGCCGCTTCTCTGTTGGCTTCGCGAATGGCGCGCTCGCGCTCGTAGAAGTCGTAGTTGCCGGAGTACGTCGTGATCTCCCCGTCATCGATCTCGGCGATCTTCGTGACCACGCGGTTCATGAACTCGCGGTCGTGGGACGTCATCAGCAGCGCGCCCGGCCGCGACTTCAGATACGCCTCGAGCCAGACGATCGACTCGATGTCGAGGTGGTTGGTCGGCTCGTCCATGAGCAGGACGTCCGGTGACCCGAGCAGCACGCGAGCCATCGCGACCCGCATCTTCCAGCCGCCGGAGAGAAGCCCGACGTCGCCATCGATGCGCGAGTCCTCGAAGCCGAGTCCGTGCAGCACCTCTCGCGCCTGCGCCTCGAGACCGTAGCCACCGAGGTGCTCGTACTCCTCCTGCACTTCACCAAAGCGCGCCAGGATGCGATCCATGTCGTCCGCCCTGGCCGGATCCGTCATGTCGTGCTGCAGCGCTTCGAGCTGATGATGCAGCACACCGAGCCGCCCGCTGCCGGCGATCGCTTCGTCGAGCACGGAGCGGCCTGACATCTCCTCCACGTCCTGCCGGAAATAGCCGATGGTGATCTTCTTCGGCACTGAGACGTCGCCCTCGTCCGGCGATTCCTCGCCGACGATCATGCGAAACAACGTCGTCTTGCCGGAGCCGTTGGGCCCGACCAACCCGACTTTCTCACCTGGGTTCAGCTGAAATGAGGCATCGACGAAGAGAACCTGCCGACCGTACTGCTTACCGACGCGCGCGAGCGAAATCACACCAGCATCTCCCCTTTCCCGACGAGGATCGCCTCGCCCCCGACTCGGACACGGCTGATGTTGTCACGGCTGCCCTCGATTTGAATGTGAATCCGGCTGCTGCGTCCCATCGCTACGCCCTGAAGGCTGATCATGCGCTGCGCGGCATCGCCGGTGACGACGCCGTGGCGGACCAGGTAGCAGCCGAGCGGCCCGCTGGCGCTGCCGGTCGCCGGATCCTCGATGATGCCGAACTCCGGTGCAAACATACGGCTGTAGGCGGTCTCGTTCGCATGTTTCGGCTCGACGGAGAAGAGGAAGATCGCGAGGTCGAGTCCGGCAGCGCTCATGAAACGGCGGAACGCTGCCGTGTCGCTCACGGCGCGATCGACCGTCGCGCGATCGCGAAGCGGCACCAACAGATAGGGGACGCCACAGGAGACCTCCTGGACAAGGAGCTCATCTGCCAGGTCCGATGCCCGCAACCCGAGCGCTGCCGCGACAGCGGTCCTGTCGCCGACCACCGGTCCGAACGTCGGAGTCGCCTGCGTCATCCACGCGAAGGACAATGCCTCTCCCTTCCACTCGAGATCGACGGGCACCGGTCCGATGTTGAGACCAAACACGAATCGCGACGAACCAGGACGGATGACACCGGTGTGAGCCAGGGCGAATGTGCTCCCGATCGTTGGGTGGCCCGCCATCGGCATCTCGTTCATTGGCGTGAAGATGCGCATGCGAATGTCGGTTCCCGACTGTTCCGACGGCAGGATGAATGTACTTTCAGAGAAGTTCATCTCACGCGCCAGGCGTTGCATGGCGACGGTATCCAGTCCGCGTGCGTCGGTGAACACCGCCAGCTGATTTCCAAGGAGCGGCTCGCCGGTGAACACATCGTAGTGGAGATAGGAAAGGGCCATACCTCAAGGATATGGCGACCCAATCATCGTGTTGTGAGCACGACATCGTTTCGGGCCGCGGGCTAACATAGGCATCCCTATGCCGACTTCAGAAGAACTCCTGGAACTCGCCACTCGCTGTGCGGAGAAGCTGGAGGAGGAGGGCTACCTTCGGCACGTCCCCTCTTTCTCAGATGCCGAAGAACAGTGCGAGAGCGAATACGAAGATCTGCTTCAGGCCATCCATGAGGATGAGCTGTTCGCACCGGTCGACATATCGCGACAGGAACAGCTCGTGGAGCAGATCGCGGCAGCGTTGCCCGAAGACAAGCGCAACCTGATTGTGGAACTGGCTGACAACCACGCGCGTCATGTGTGGCTCCAACAGGAAGGCGCCTACCATCTCGGGCTCGCCGTCGGACGACGGATTCGCAAGCTCACGTGACGGAGCCCGCGAGACGTTCCCGGTCCTCTGTTCCGGGTTCCTCAAATCGACGAAATTGTAGGGTTCTCCTCGCAGTGTGCGCGAGTTGTAGCAACGCGAACCGCGCGTCGAGTGCGAGGCTTCAAATTCTCTCGAATTTCACGAGCTCAATTCGATGCGTGTGCGGCGTGCGTCTTGCACGTTTGCGCCGCATGACTCCCCGTGTCTCTTCTCGACCTGAAGATCTTGGCAGGATCGTCGAACGCGTCCGTGGCGAGTTCAACGAGATGCCCGGCATGCAACTGACGGAAGAACAGGCGGCGCGACTCTGGGGCCTCGAGCCCACGGCATGTCGCGGCGTCGTCGAACTGCTCGTCAGCAACGCGTTCCTTCGCCGCACACCGAACGGACGCATCGTGAGAGCAGGTCAGTAGGCTCAGTGGCTCGCGCGCTTCGCTTTCAAAAGCTCGCCCGCTCGCTCGGACGCCTCGCGCACGAGGAATCCCATCTTGGGATGGGACGCCTCCATGTCGGGGACTGTACCGTGTTCCTTCAATTCATCTGACGTCGTCGGTCCAATCGAGGCAACGACAATCTTCCGAAGACCTTCCGCGACGGCTGTACCAAGACCGATTGTCTCGGCAACTTTGAGCAGGTGAACGACCTGCGTTGCCGTCGTGAAGAGCGCCACGTCAATCTCGCTCTTCGCGACCGCCTGACACGCCGCGCGCAGCGGCTCCAGATCGTCTGGCAATGCCCACTGGTAGACCGGGATCGGAACGACACGAGCCCCTCGCTCGCCAAGCGCGGCCAGGAGATGTGGATTCGAGACACCGTATTCCTGGACTGCGACCCGAAGGCCCGATAGCGGCAGCTCTCCCTGACGGCTGTCGAGCGCGGTCAGAAGCTCGCGCCATGTGTTCGGCTCGGGGGCTGTCAGCCAGACGGGCACATCAATCTCGCGGAGCACCCCCACAGGCTTGGGACCGCGGGCAGCCACCTTCGTCCGCCGCAGTGCCTGGATGAAGCTCTCGCGGGTACCGCGCACCCGCTCGACCGTCGCAAGCAACGTGCGAGTGCCAACGCCTGTCAGGAGGATGACCAGATCGAATTCGCCGCGCTCGAGCCCGTCGGCAAACGCCAGCGCTTCCGTGTTCGACTCGAGCGGTACTTCTCGCATCGAAGGGGCTGATATCGGGTTGCCACCAAACGTGGTGACGAGCGTCGCCATTTCCCTGGAACGGCGGCTTTCAAGAACGAGGACGCGAAGACCGTCGAATGACACCGTTAGCTCTGGGCTCTGGGCTCTGGGCTCTGGGCTCTGGCTCACGTGGCCTCAAGCGATCGTGCGCCATGGGCACCGCAAGAAAGCGCTACCCACGAGGATGCACGCGTCGAGGCCGAAAGCCAAGAGCCAAAAGCCTTGAGCCGATTCCTCCGTTACTCGCCAGTCCCGTGCAGATACGCTTCCTCGCCGTGCATGGTGACGTCGAGGCCGGTTGCTTCGTCAGACACGGTCGCGCGGAGCGGGACGAACAGCGAAATGAGCTTGAGGAGAATGAAGCTCATCACACCGCTGTAGACGATGGCGGTGAGGACGGCGGCTGCCTGTATGCCGACCTGTCCGGGATTGCCGGCGATTGCGCCGTCGAAGAGACCGTTCAGGCTCCTCTCGGCGAAGACACCGGTCATGATCGCGCCGACGGTGCCGCCGACACCGTGCGCCGCGACCACATCGAGTGAATCGTCGAGCGATGTCTTGGCTCGGATGATCAGGCCCAGATAACTCGGCACGGCCGCAATGCCGCCGAGGATGATGGCGTTCATCGGGCTGATGAACCCGGCTGCGGGTGTGATCGCCACCAACCCGACGACAATGGCCGTGGCCGCGCCTACTGCCGTCGGCTTGCCGGAACGCATGAGATCGAGGAACGTCCACACCACCAGGGTCGCGGCCGGCGCCAGCATCGTCGTCGCAAAGGCAAGACCGGCAATCGGGCTCGCAGCCAGCGCGCTACCCGCATTGAAGCCGAACCAGCCGAACCAGAGGAGACCCGCACCAAGCAGAACGGTCGGAATGTTGTGCGGAAGGATCGACGCGTGCCCGTAATCGGAGCGCTTGCCGACCACCATCGCCGCAACCAACGCTGCGACGCCGGCGTTCACGTGCACGACCGTTCCACCCGCGAAGTCCCACGCCCCCATATCCGCCAGCCATCCGCCACCCCAGACCCAGTGCGCCAACGGCGCGTAGACGACAAGCGACCACAGGCAGATGAAGATCAGGTAAGCGGAAAAGCGCATCCGCTCGACGATGGCCCCTGAGATCAGCGCCGCGGTGATGATGCAGAACGTCCCCTGGAAAGCCATGTAAAGCACATGCGGAATGGTGAGCGGCACCACCGCGCCCGTGGTCTCGAGACCGACGCCGTTGAGGAAGGCGAGTGACAGATCTCCGAGCCAGTTGTTGCCCGCGGTCAACGCGAGCGAATAACCGAGCATTGCCCACAACACGCCCACGAATCCCAATGAGATGTAACTCATCATCATCGTGTTCAGTACGTTCTTGCTGCGCACGAGCCCACCGTAGAAAAAGGCCAGGGCTGGCGTCATCAGCAGGACCAGGGCCGTCGAGATCAACATCCACGCTGTGTCAGCTTGATTCATGCACTCACCTCTCTGGAGGCGTCCTCGCGACCGGAGGAACGCTCGAGTCGGGTTCATTCTAATAAAGGACAAATGAAAAGGATCATCGAACGAACCGACACGAATGTCTGAACTACCCTATTCGCAGACAATAGTGTCTGAATCGGCGAGCGACGCGAGCGCGCGAGGCAGACGATGACCGACTACGGCGCGGCCGACGTCGGCGCCGAGGCAAGAAGACCAGGGTCAACGGGTGGTCCCGGGGAGTGAATCGGGTCGTCGGTAGTCCACGGCACGCGACACGGTTGCCGTCGCTCGTAGCGCAGCAGGTTGGCGGCCATCCGCTTGGTGACTGCGTCGAGGCCCTGGCGAATCGACGCTTCCATCAACTGACGCTGGAGCGCCACCGCTTCGGTGAATTGTCCGCGCTCCGCCAAGGCCATCGCCAGCGTCTCGCCGAGATCGATCGTCTTGTTCGACTCCACCATGCGTTCGATGATCGCCTGTGCCCGCTGACCATCGCGCGCGCGATCGTCAGGTGCGGCAGCGAGCAACCGTGCGAGGGCGTACTGGAGATCGGGACGGTCAGGATGGAGTCGTGACGCCTCATCGAACCAGTCGCGTGCTTCCAGGTATCGCCCCAGCCGGACGAGTGCCATGCCGTATCCGAATCTCGCGTCTGCGGATTTCGGATTGACCCGAATCGCCTCGGCATACTGCGTCATCGCCTGTTCGAGCCGGCCGCTTCGCCGCAGCGCGTCTCCAAGGGCCTGATACGCCTCGACGTAGTTCGGGCTGAAACGGACGGCCGCGGACAGATGCGTGATGGCCTGCTGGCTGCGTCCGCTCGAGGCCATCAGGACACCAAGGCTGTAGTGCGCCTTGGCCGCGGTTTCGTCGAGCCCCTCGTCAGGGGCCATCCGCAGCGTTTCATCGAACCACTTCACCGCCCCGGGCACATCGCCACTCATGTAGAGGGCCGTCCCAAGCTTGTGACGGAGCGACCTTCCGAGCGCTGACGTCCCTGGCGTGATGTCGACTCCCCGGCGGAAGAAGTCCGCCGCGGCCTTGTAGTCGTTCTGCTCGAGCGCGCGCACGCCCCGCAACTCGTACGACAGGCCGCTGTCGAGCATGAGATCGAGTTCGCGCCGAAATGGATCCGGCACCAGGACCTCGGTGTTCTTCCACAGCTTGAGATGCGCCTCGGCCTTCCCCGTATCACCGAGACCGCGGTAGGCCATCGCCAGCGGTGAGTGGACACTTTGCAGGCTCGGGTCGATGGTCAGCGCCTCTTCGAGGGTGGCCGCGGCGCGGGCGAAGTCGCGGCGAGCGAGCGCGGCCTGTCCGAGGCCCACGAGAACCGATGGCACCTGCGGCGCCAACTGACGGGCTCGCTCGAACAGTGGCTCTGCCTGTTCCGCCTGTCCTTGATCCAGGTAGGCCCGGCCCAGCCAGATCATCGTGGGGACGTCGTTCGGCGAGATCACGAGGACCCGGTTGAAGAGCTCAATGGACCTGGCGGTATCACCCCTGCTTTTGTGCAGGTGCGCAAGGAAGTACGGCCAGCGCGGCTCGTTCGGCATCAATGCCTGCGCGTTCAGGTATGCAGGTTCCGCTGCGTCGTAGTACTCGCCGGCCTGCAGCACCATCCCGATGTTGCCGTACGCTTTTCCGCGTTCCTCGTCAGCGACACCCGGCCTCTTGATCGTGTCGAGCATCGACTGGTACTGCTGCTTCACCTGCTCCTGCACTGACGGATCCATGCGTGACAGATCCGGCAGCGTCACCTCGCGCATGGTCGGAGCCGAGGGCTGCGGCGAGCTCTCATTCGTGCGGCTGCAACCAACCGAGACAACCACCAGCATCACCAGGAACGCGGCCGACGTCGCTTGCCAGAATTTCAACGCAGAGATCGCTGAGATCGCAGGGACGGCCACGTGCGGCCGCGCTTCGCGGGGCAGGGATTGAACGGCGTCGAGCTCACAAGCGTCCTGGCATCGTCGACGCTTGTGGACTCGCCGCCGCTCAATCCCCCGCCGGCCCATCGGGCGCCGCACGTGGCCATCGCTCTGGTGACCCCGCGTCCCCGCGATCCCTGCGATCCCTGCGTTGAAAAACCTCCGCGATCTCCGCACCCTCTGCGATCGAGAGCCGCAAGACGCTTCACTTGCCACTTCCCTGCTTCAGCGTGACCCAGCGGTCGATCGCCTGGTTCGCGAACTCCTCCGTTTTTCCATCGGGCCATTGCACGCGCACGGTCACTGGATCGGTAGACATCCCAAGGCCGAAGACCACACGCGGGTCATTGGCAGAAGCGTAGCTGCCATCAGAACGCACGCGGCGCCAGATCGTCGGGCCGCTGCCTCGAACGATCGAGATCCGCGCACCGAGCATGTCGCGTCCGCCCACACCCGTCAGTCGAAGGCCCAGCCAGTGGTTCCGATTGCCGACGTTGTTCACGAAGAGCCGCGTGGGGCCGCTGGCGGTGCCGACGACCACGTCCACGTCACCGTCGTTATCGACATCGCCGAAGGCTGCGCCTCTGCTCACGTCGAGCAGCTTGAACGGCTCACCACCGCGTGCCGACACATCCTCGAACCGGCCGTCACCCAGGTTCCGAAACAGCTGGTTGAGCATCTTCAGCGGAAACGGATCCTTGGCCCTCGCCTGCGCTTCGATCATCGACACGCTGCCATTCAGCGTGATGAGGTCGAGCAGGGAGTCGTTGTCGAAGTCGAACCATGCGGTGCCAAAGCCGGTCTTCGCCAGGCTCGGCGCCCCCAGCCCTGACGCCGCCTTGCGATCCTCGAAGACGCCGTTGCCGGTGTTCAGATACAGGATGTTCATCTGGGCCAGCCAGTTGGTGATGAAGAGGTCTTCGTCGCCATCGTTGTCGAAGTCACCGGCGTCGATGCCCATGCTGGCTTCTGCGTTCCCCTGGCCGTTGACGGCGGCCCCGCTGAGAAAGGCCGCGTCCTTGAACCGGCCGTTCTTCTGGTTCATCCATAGCTGGTTGGCTGTGCCGTCGTTGCCGACATAGATGTCGAGCCACCCGTCGTTGTCGAAGTCGGCGGTCGACACACCGAGTGCCGGCCCATATGCGCCCCCCTCGAGCGCAGCTCGGGTGACATCAACGAAGGTGCCATCGCCACGGTTGCGATACAGCCTGCTCGGCTGCGGGCGATAGCTGTTGGGCGGACAGTAGTCGTGTTGACCGGTGACCGACAGGCAGTCGATGTCGGCTTCGATGCTGTAGAGCAGGTAGTTGCCAACGAAGAGATCGAGCCATCCGTCGCGGTCGAAGTCGACAAACGAAGAAGACACGCCCCAGCCGCCCTTGTTCATCGTGCCGCTCTTCGCCGTCACGTCACTGAAGGTGCCGTTCCCGTTGTTGCGGAGCATGACGCTCTCGGTGAGACCGGTGCGGTAAATGTCGATGAAGCCGTCGTTGTCGATGTCCGCGGCGGCGACACCCATGCCGTACGTCTCGATGTTGATACCGGTCTGCTCCGTGACATCCGTGAAGCGCAGCATTCGTTGGCCATCGGGACCGACGGTGAGATCGTTGCGGTAGAAACGGTCTTTCAGCGGGCTCTTCGGCGGAGACAGCGCGTCCTTGACCGTCTTGCCCTTGCCGAGCATCTGGCTTTGCACCAGGTACAGGTCAAGGTCACCGTCGTTGTCGTAGTCGAGCAGGCCGACGCCGGGCGCCATGATCTCGGGATAGTAGTACTCGCCCGACATCCCGTTGAAATGCACGAAGTCGATACCGGCCGCTGCGGCACCCTCCGCGAACCATGGCGCGTCCGGGGCGGCGGGCGCACCGGTCGGCGTCGCTCCACTGCCGCACGCAGCTCCGGACAGGGCGACCAGGACAACGAGCGTCGAGCGGCTGGGCATCCGAAAAAGCGTACAGGAAAAAGGGCGGGCCCTCAAAGAGGACCCGCCCTGTTCTTTGGACCCGCCGCTCCGACTAAAAGTCGGTTGTGACGTTGAAGCGCACGAAGCGCGGCATCAGCAGCGTCTGCGGGTTGTACCACGACGTTGAGGTCGTCGCTCCCGCTGGTATGACGAAGCCCTGCTGGTACGTGAGGCCAGGATTCGCGTTGAACAGGTTGTAGATGTCCACGCCCACCAGCGTGCGGGTACGCCCGAAGCGAAGGATCTTGCCGACGCGCATGTCGACCTGACGGACGTAGTCGCCGTACAACTCACCAGGCTGCAGCAGGTTCACCGTCTGCTGGTTGTTGAGCAGCGGGATGCCGGCCACGGCATTGGTCACCACATAACGAGCCTGGACGGAGTCTCCGTTGGAGGCCGAGTCGTTCCCGGCAAGACCGAGCGTGCCCGGCTTGAACTGGAAGCTCGCAGAGAGTTGCACATCGATCTTTGGAACGACATACGTCGCCAGGCCTCGGATCTGCGTCTGCCACGGTTCGGCAACGTGACAGGACGAGATCTGTTCCCAGCGCTGGGTTGGACCAGCCGCTGTCAGGTACCCCTCGGGGACCTGCGCGAGAACCTCGCAGTTGTCCCGGACGCCGCGACCCGTGCTGGTACCGCCCTGCACGACCAGACCGTTGGTGAGACGGGCGTTCACGTTGACGTCCATACCGTGCCAGTACTGATACTGGTCACCGTAGTCGCTCGCGAACGTCGTGTAGTTGGTCGCCGCCGAGAAGTTCGTGCGTGGGTTGAACGACGTCACCTGGTAGCCGCCGCCGCCGGGAAGCGACGGATGCTGCGGCGCCGTGAACGTGTACTGCTGGTAATCGGCTGGTGTTGACGCGAGGTTGTCGGTCACCAGGAAGCCCTGGAACCAGCGGCGGTGATAGCCGACTTCAACCGAGGTGCGCGGCAGCACTTCGTGCTGCACCGATGCGCCGAACTGCCAGTCGGACGGACGCACGCCCCAGCCTTCGAGGATCTCCGGGTTGATCGGCGCTGCCGACAACGCCTGCCCGAACGCCGGCTGCTGCCACGGACCGCATTCACCATTGGCCGCCGGGTTCATGAAGTCGCACTGTGGAACGTAGTCCCCGTTGACGCCAAGTCCGCCCCGATCGTTCCAGGTGCGATTGGTCGTGCGCGCAAAGCGAGTCGCGCCGGCGGGATTCATCAGCGTGTAGCGATCCTGGTTGTTTGCCGGCTGGAGATAGCGACCGAGATTGACCTTCAGCGACGTCTTGCCAGTGCCGAAGACATCGTACGCCGCACCCATGCGCGGGCTGATGTCATTGAACCCGGGCACTCCCTCCGTGTACGGGAACGACACTGGCGCCGGACGGAACTTGTCAGTCCCCTCGGCACCTTGTCCCTCCGGCGACCAGCTCCAGGCACGGTCGTAACGGATGGCCCCCTGCAACGTGAGCCGGTTGACGGTCCATTGATCCTGCACGTAGAACGCGTGGTACTGGCTTCGGTCCGCGGTGAAAAAGTCACCGAGCTGCATGGTCAGCTGATTCGGTACTCCGCTCAGGAAGCGGTAATTCAGGCGCGTCGCGTTGTAGTGGTTCAGGCTGTCGGTGCGGTTGTAGGCCGCGACATATCCGACCTTCATGCTGTGCGCGCCGGTCACGTAGGATGCCGCCGCTCTCCACGTGGTCGGATTCTGCATGTTGTTGAAGTTCCAGTCGAGTGCACGGTAGATGAACCCGGCAGGCATGCTCCACGGCGTGCCGTCGCCGAACACACCGCTCTGCGCTGCCTGCTCCTGAACCTGATTGAGGTTCAGGATGGCGCCCGGTTGCTCCATCCACCCCCATTTGCTGATGTAGGTGGACACGCCTGCTTCGAAGAGCAACCGGCTCGTGGCCGGCGAGCTCCAGGTCGCCTGCATGACGCGCTGCCATGAATCCGCGTATCCGAATGCACCGCCCGCCGTGCCCTGCGCACCGCTGGCCGCTTCCGGTGTGATGCTCGTGGTCCCGCTCGCCACCCAGTCGTCGCCACGCGGCCGGCAATCGTCGGACGTCGTGATCAGGGCCGAGCCGTCGCACGCCAGCTGGTTGTCGAAGAAGAAGCTGATCTTGTTGCGAGGTGTGGCCTGCGCAGTCAAACGCAGCGCAGTGACGGTCCTCGACACGGCGTTGCGCGCCTTCAGGTTCTGATCGGGCGAATACGTCCACGAATTGGCATTGCCCGCGTTGAGGTTGGCGTACATCCCGAGGATGTCGTCATGCGATCCAAAGTCGCGGTAGTTGCCGAAGAACCAGAGCTTGTCGCGCATGATCGGGCCGCCGAGCGAGGCCTGCACGTCCCAGTTCTTGTAGAGCGCGGCCGCCTGGCTGAGCCCGATGGCTCGCAGCTCTTCGTCGATGTTGTTCCCCTGCGACCACTCGCCGGCGGTGCTGAAAAAGCCCTGGCCCGAGAACGTGTTGCCGCCTGTCTTCGGGATGAAGTTGACCGACGTGCCACCCATCTCGGTCTCGCCCAGGCCACCTGAGAGCGTCAACTGCATTTCCTGCGAGTTCGCTGTATCGATGATGTAGCCGGATGCGCCGCCGCCATTGAATGCCGATCCGGTGCTGAGACCGTCGACATAGGTGCGGCCTTCGTTACCGCGGCCTCCGTGGCTGTAGAAGATGCGCATGGCCGGCATCAGATCGATCTGGTTGCTGCCGCCCGTGACCGAGGGTACGAGGAAGACGAGCGCGTTGTAGCCGCGCGTCGCCGGCAACGCATTCAATGTCTCGTCGGTGATGACCTGCTGACGTCGTGTGCTCTGCACGTCGACGATCGGCGTCTCTCCAGTGACGGTGATCGTCTCCTGCAACTCGCCGACCTTCAGGTCCTGATTGATCGTCATGACGCCGGAGCCGGTAACCTCGACACCGTCGCGTTTCACGGTGCTGAACCCCGGCAGGGTGAAGGTGAGTGAGTACGTGCCCGGGAGAAGCTCAGTCAAACGGTATTGACCCGACCCGTCGCTGACTGTGGAACGGACTTTCTCGATGAGTACCGGACTGGCGGCCTCAACTGTTACGCCCGGCAGAACCGCACCGGAAGCGTCCCGAATCGTGCCCGTGATTGACGTCTGGGCATGAGCAATCGATGGCAGCACGGCCATCAGCGCCATTACGGCAAGACAGCGGACGAGACTAACTCGCATGCACCTTTCCTCCCGGCTTTGAGGGGTCACCGTGACAGGGCCCGGGTTACATCACTCGGGCAGGTTAGCGTGATCGTGGCAAACAATGTGCCCCGAATACTAGTTTCAGAGTATCCGTAGATCAAGGGATTCGTCAGTGAAAATACCGGCAAATCCGGGCGTTTGAATCGGTGAGATACGGTTGAATGGATTGAGTGACGCGGACGCCCCCGGGACAAAAGATCCCGGGGGTTGCCTTAAGACATCCGAGAGGCTGACCCGGACCTAAAAGTCCATGGTCACGTTGAACCGGACAAAACGCGGGTTGAGGATCTGCGTCGGACGCAGGTACTGCGATCCATCGCCGTAGTTCTGCTCGAACGCCGTACCGGTGTTGGCGTTGAACAGGTTCAGGAGATCGATCGCGACGTTCGTCCGCGTGCCGCCGATATTGAAGATCTTGCCAACGCGCAGATCGACCTGATTGATTCGATCCGCATATTCAGTTCCCGGAAGTAACAGGTTGACCTGCTGCCCAGTCGGGAGCACGTAGTTGGCAGCCAGGCCGGTGCTGTTTCCTTCCGGCGTTGCGCCGACACCGAACACCGCGTTGGGCTGGAAACGCATGATGCTACTGAGGAGCACATCGATCCTCGGGATGACGTAGGACGCAAAGCCTCGCACCTGCGTCTGCCACGACTCGACCTTGTGGCACGAGTCAGTCTGCTGAAAGACGCTGGTCGTAAAGGGTGACGGGTTCGTGAGAGCGGGGTTGAAGACTTCCGGCACCAGCGCCGCGACCTCGCAGTTGTCGGTCACGGCTCGTCCCGTGCTCGATCCGATCTGGAGCGTCAGGCCGTTCCGCAGGCGCGAGTTCACCGTCAGGTCGACGCCGTGCCAGTAGTTGGTCCAGTCGCCGTAATCACTGGCGAAGGTGTACCGGTTCTGGATCGCGGGGTTTGCGGTCGGTCTCGGAAGCATGTAGGTCGCAGGGTAGCCACCACCGTCCGGAAGCTTGGCGTTGGTCGGCGCTGTAATCGTCACTCGCTCGAAGTCTGCCGGGCCGATGTTGATGTTGTCGTTCACGAAGAAGTTGTTGAACCAACGCCGGGCGTAACCGACCTCGAGTGACGTGCGCGGCAGGATCTCCTGCTGGACCGATGCGCCCCACTGCCAGTCGTACGGACGCACGCCCCATCCGCTCAGCACGTCCGGATTGACCAGCGTCAACGCGTTCGGATTCGCGAAGTTCCCGAGTGGCGTGATGCACTCGCCGTTCGGGTTCGGGTCGAGCATGTTGCAGTCCGGATCGTGATCGCCGTCGAAGTCGAGGAACGTGCGAGTCGCTGTCGTCTGGAAGTTCGGACCTCGTCGTCCATTGCGGCCGTCGAGCGCAGGGTTGCTGATGGTGTAGTTCTCCTGGTTGTTCGCGCTCTGCAGGTACTTCCCGACGTTCACCTTGAGCGAGGTCTTGCCGTTTCCGAACACGTCGAGGGCCACACCACCGCGTGGCGTGATGTCGTTATAGCCGGTCACGCCGTCGGTCTTGCCGAACGTGATGGGCGCGGCATTCCATCTCGATGCCTGAGGCGCGCCGTTGTGATCGGCGGGGAACCAGCTCCAGGCGCGGTCGTACCTGAGTGCGCCCTGCAGCGTCATCCGGCCAAGTGTCCACTGATCCTGCGCATAGAACGCATGGTACTGCGTCCGATTGCTCTGCTGCCAGGGCGCGATGCGCATCTCGGCCGAGTACATCCCGGGGACGAGGAAGGTCAGGTCCGTTAACGCCAGCTGTGCATCGTTGGCGAGATCCATCGTCTCTTCGACGTGATACGCACCCTGATACCCGAACTTCATGTTGTGCGCGCCGGTCACGTAAGTCGCTGAGGCACGCCACGTGTTCGGGTTCTGCGAGTTGTCCAGGATGTTGTAAGCGCCGCGGTACACGCGGAAGGTCGGCACGACGGTCGTCATCTGGACCAGGTCCGTGATCATGCCGGGCTGCGGCTGCCAGCCCCAGCGGCTGACGAACGTGGCATAGCCGGCTTCGAGCAGCAGCTTGTTGGTCACCGGCGACGACCAGGTCGCCTGCGAGATGATCTCGCGCGCGTCCCAGTAGTTGGTGTTTCCTTCGGAAGAGAAACCGGAGCCGAAGACGGTGCCGAAGTTGTAGTCGCCACCTTTGGTCCGGCAGCCCTCGTCGACGCTCTGCGAACCTTGATCGCAGTCCCACTGATAGTCGTAGTAGAAGCTGAACTTGTTGCGCGGCGTCGCCTGCGTGGTCAAGCGGAACGAGACGACGGTTTTTGCGGTCGCTGTTCGCGTCTTGATCGCCGGGTTGGGCTCGTAGTCCCAGCGTGAGGCATTGCCTTCGTGCAGGTTGGCGTAGAGGCCCGGGATGTCCGTGTGGTTGCCGAAATCGCGGTAGTTGGCGAAGAACCAGAGCTTGTCCCGCTTGATCGGTCCGCCGAGCGCGAAGCTGACGTCCCACAGTTTGATCAGCGCCGCTGACTCGGTGATCCCAAAGGCCGCCAACTCTTCGTCGAGGTTGCTGCCCTGCGCCCATTCACCGGCGCCGCTGGCGAATGCGGTGCCCGAGAAGATGTTGCCGCCCGTCTTCGGGACGATGTTGAGAATCGGCCCGCCAATTTCCGCTTCGCCGAGCGATCCGGAAATGGAGACCTGCATTTCCTGCGCGTTGGCTGTGTCATAGGCATTGCCAGACACACCGCCGCCGTTGAACGCGGCACCAACACTCAGTCCATCGAGCATCACGCGCCCTTCGTTGCCGGGTCCGCCGTGTGCGCTGAAGAAACTTGGATTGACTGAGGACGACGAGTTCGCACCCGCACCCTGGAGGGTCGGGATCGCGGCCAGAATCGCGCCGTAGCCGCGTGCGGCGGGCAGCGAGGAGATCGTCTCGTTCTCGAGGACTGCCTGACGTCGAACGGTCTGCGTCTCGACGACTGGTGCTTCAGCCTGAATGGTGAGCGTCTCGGTGACGCCACCCACGCTCAGTTCGCCATTCACGGTGATGACGCCGCCGCCGCTGACTTCCTGGCCTTCGCGGACGGCAGTGCGAAAACCAGTCAGCGAGAATGTGATCGTGTAGGTCCCGGGACGAAGATCGACGAGCTGGTACTGGCCAGTGCCGTCAGTCACCGCCGTGCGTACTTTTTCAATGAGCGCCGGGCTCGCTGCTTCAACGGTCACGCCAGGCAGGATGCCGCCGGACGAGTCGCGAACCACGCCAGCGAGGGTCGCCTGGGCGTAGCTGATAGTCGGGAGGAGCATGGCGAGCGCGACGAGCGCACAGACGCTCACCACCTGCCGTAAGGTCTTAAACGAGGTGTCTTCCTCGGTCGCCTTCACATTCATACCGTCCCTCCGGGCACCCCCAGGCGCGATTGCCTCACGTATTCAGGGGATTGCCACTGCGGCCTATTTATGAGTTACATGTAAATTAAAGTCAACGCTCATCCGCAAACTGAAATACCAGCGACGGCCGATTCGTTACAATCGCGCCGGTTCGATGGGCTGCCGCTGAATGTCCCGCATCGCTCCCGCCCGTGGGCTCGTCACGGTGTTTCTGCTCGTGTTGATGCCTTTGGCGTCGCTCGGACAGGTCGCCGATCCACGATCGGAGTTCCTGAACGCACTCGGAGCATTCAGCCTCGCGTTGGAGGGGACCTACGGTGACGAGGGACGATCGATCGCGACCTCTCTCGATTCGATGTCGGAAGCGCTCTCGCGCTGGGACGCCCTCATCCAGTCGCGCGAACGCGCGATGGCGGCCGAAATCGGCAGCGCAGATCCGAAACTGGCCGCACGCATGTACCTGGCGCTCGGAGGCCTGTACTTCGAACGCGCGCGAACTGCCGATGCGCTCACACAGTTGACCGCCGCTCGCGCGAGCGACCCCACGCGTCCGGAAGTGCCCCTGCTGCAGGGACTGGCGCATCGGCAGGTAACCGGCGACGCGTCCGCCGCGACGACCGCATTGCAGCAGGCGCTGGCACTCGCACCGCAAGACCCGGTGCGCATGTACCTGTTGGCGCGGCAGCTCGTTGAAGAAAAAAGGCCAGAGGCCGGCCTCGAACTGCTGCGGCAGATCCGACACAATGCCAGTCAGTCGTCTTCGCCTTCTGGCGGCACACTCTTCATCCGTCTCGACCTGGTCAGCGAGACACCAGGCATCAATCCATTCTTTCCGCCCGTCCTCTATGCCGATGGCTTCGTCTCGCTGCAGCGTGGCGATTTGACCAGGGCGATCGCACAGTTCCGCGAATCGGCTCGCCGCGATCCCTTGACGCGCGGCACTGGTGCTGACCTAGACGCACGCGCGCAAGCAGCAGCCGCATTCAGAACCGGAGCGGTGAACGAAGGGCGCCAGCAGCTCGAGTCGGTGCTGAAGCAATCACCCGAGCAGCCAGAAACGCATCGGCTCCTCGGCATGATCGATCTGGCGGATGGCCAGACAGAAAGCGGCGTTTCCAGGCTGCGCAGTGCAATCAGACTCAATGCAGCCGACGAACGCACCCGGATCGCACTTGCCAACGCGCTGCTCGAAAACCAGCAGCTCGACGAGGCGGAACAGGCACTGCTCGAGACACTCAAAGCAGTCCCGGCGTCGGCACGGGCGCGGTATCTCCTCGGCCTGACGTATCAGCGTCAGGGAAATCGTGTCGCCGCCCTGCGCGAACTTCAGACTGCACTCGCTCGCAAACCTCTGCTCGGCCTCAACACCGTCTACCAGATGATTGGAACGCTGCAGCAGGACGAACAGGATCTCGACGCGGCCGCACAGTCCTTTATCTCAAGGGCCGACCTCATTCCGAACGATCGACGAGCACATCTCGATCTGGGACGGGTGTTCTTCCTGCGAGGCGACAACGAGCAGGCACGTGCCGAGTTCGAGATCGTGCTCCTGCTCAACCCTTCAGATGTCGAGGCGTACACCGCGCTCGGCCAGATACATCTTCGAGAAGGCCGTTCCCAGGACGCTGCCGACGCATCGCGACGTGCCCTGGAGCTCGACGTCGCGAATCGGGAAGCTCGCTACGTTCATGCCACCGCGCTTCTTCGCATGGGCAACACGGAGCAGGGCACGGCCGAGATGCAGGCCTTTCAGCGTCTCCAGGAAGAAGATGCCGCATCCCGTGCCCGCGCATTCGAGCTGGGACGTTTGCGACGCGAGGCAACCGTATCGCTCGCAGCCGGCGATCACGCGAACGCTATTGCACTGCTGCAACGAGTGCTCGTCCTGGAGCCGACGTCCCCGACGTCTCATCTCGACCTGGGCCTGGCACTCCTCGACAGCGGCCAGGCCGCCGCAGCTCTCGACCGCCTGACGACCGCGGCCGCCCTCAACGCGCCTCCTGACGTCCATCGTCACCTGGCCAGGGCCCATGCGGCCCTCGGGCAGACCGACGAGAGCCGGAAAGAGCAGGCACTCTACGAGCGGCTGAAGCGGGAATCGATCACCAAGACAGGCAGGGCGCGGTGAGACGAGGCATTCTGATCGTCGCCTGCCTCGTCGCTGCGGTTCGGGTGGTGGGAGGACAGCGGGCACCTGCGCCTGCTCCATCTGAGGCTCCCCCGCGCTTCACGAAGATCGCGCCTGCCGACGGCCTCGATTTCCGTCACATAAACGGCGGCACACCAGATCGTCATTTGCTCGAGATCATGGGCAGCGGCGCACTGTTCTTCGACTACAACGAGGACGGCTGGGTCGATGCGTTCATCGTCGATGGCGGATCGCTCGTGGATCCCAAGGTGGACGCAACCGCGCGCGATCGCTTGTACAGAAATCGAGGCAACGGGACCTTCGAGGACATTTCTAACACGTCAGGGATCGTGCATGGCGGATACGGTATGGGCGCCTGCGCAGCCGACTACGACAACGACGGCTGGACTGACCTGTATGTGACCGCTGTTGGACCGAACCGTCTCTATCACAACGACGGCGGCAAGCGCTTCAGCGACGTGACCGCACGATCAGGTGTGGCAGGCAGCCCGGTCTTCAGCACGAGTTGCGCATTCGTGGACGTCGATCGCGATAGCGACGTCGACCTGTTCGTTGTCAACTACGTCGACGCACGAATCGACAACAACGCGTTCTGCGGCGATACCACGAAAAAGATTCGCATCTACTGCCACCCGCTCAACTTCGCTCCGCTCCAGAACGCGCTCTACCGCAACAACGGCAACGGCACCTTCACTGACGTCAGCCGCGAGGCCGGCATCACCGGCCACAAGGGCAACGGGCTCGGCGTTGTCACCGGCGACTATGACGACGATGGGCTGCCGGATATTTTCGTGGCGAATGATACGACACCCAATTTCCTGTTTCACAACGAAGGGCGTGGCGTGTTCAAGGAAGTGGCGCTCCCGTCCGGCGTCGCCGTCGCGGCCGATGGCCGGCCGCGCGCCGGCATGGGCACCGACTTCGGCGACTACGACGGCGATGGCGATCTCGATCTATTCGTCACCAACCACGAAATGGAAGCGCACACGCTCTTCCGCAACCTGGGAAAAGGGCTGTTCGAGGACGTCACGTTTCCCAGCGGCGTTGGGCCACCGACGCTTCCCTTCGTCGGCTTCGGCGCCGGGTTTCTCGACGTGGACAACGACAGCGATCTGGATCTGGCCATCGTCAACGGCCACGTCATGAACAGCGCCAGCCATTTTCGGCCGGGCGCGAAGGAAGCGCAGCGCAACCTCCTGTTGAGGAATGAAGGCAACGGGCGATTCAGGGATGTGACGCCGCAGGCCGGTCCCGGGTTCGAGATCGAAAACGTGAGTCGCACGCTTGCCGCCGCGGATATCGACAACGACGGCAACCTCGACCTGCTGGTGACGAACAACGCCGGCGCGGCAGACCTGCTGCGTAATGGCGGCGTCCCGGGCTCGAACTCGCTGCTCGTCAAACTGGTAGGAACGCAAAGCAACCGCAACGCGATCGGCGCCCGGCTACGCGTGACTGCCGGCGGCAAGACACAGGTGCGAGAAGTGAGGGCCGGTTCCAGCTATCTCGGGCAGCACGATCTGCGCGTGCACATCGGTCTGGGCCGTGCCACAGCGATTGAGCGGCTCGAGCTCCGCTGGCCGAACGGTCAGGTGGAAACAGTGCCGAACGTGGCCGTCAATCAGATCGTGACGATCACCGAGGGGAAAGGTGCGACAGCGCGAGCCGCGTTGAAACGAACACCGTGAGGCGGTCTTTACCGGCGCAGCGTGGCGGACACGAGGTCGCCCAGTTGCTCGGGCGTGAACTGATTGCCTTCGATGTTGGCGACCAGCAGCCCGGTCCGTCCGATGACCGCAGTCTGGAGCGAGTGATTCATGAGGCCTTCGTCAGGGAACGCCTCCTGGCCGAAGAGCGCGCACACGCGCCGAATGTCTTCGGGGCTTCCGGTCAGGAAGCGCCAGCCCGTCCCTTCAGCCTGCCAGCGGGATGCGTACGACGCGAGCGTCTCCGGCGTATCACGCTCGGGATCGAATGTGATGGTGAGCAGCACCAGATCCCGTCGAAGATCGTGTGAAAAACGCTTCTGCAGCGCAGCGAAATCGTTGGACATCCGAAGACAGAACTGCGGCAACGCACACCGCGTGTAGACGAAGTTCACGACGACGACCTTGCCGATGAAGCTCGAGAGCATCACGCGGCGGCGTTCCTGATCGATGAGCGCGAAATCGGGGACGCGAGCGCCAAGCGCCACCGGCGTGGTCGAGAGCCCCGCCATGCGTTTCATGACCGACAGCCGGCTCGCAGTTCGAGGATCCTGCTCGACGGTCTGGTAGTGTCGCACCACGATCCGGGTCGCGTAGGCTGTCTTGTCACTGACCACGAGCGTGAACTCCACGATAGCGCCGGGCACCACGCCCTGCAGGCCCTCCCGCGACCGGACCTGGAACGGCATCGTCATGGCATCCATGAAATCGGCGACTCGCTCGTGCGAGACGCTGAACCACGTGCCGGCGGGATCGACGCTGATCACCATTCCCTTGACCGCGTACTCCCGGTCCGCTGCGCCGAGTGGGCGCGCGACGAACACCGACAGCAGGACGGTCACGAGCAAAGCCGCTGGTCTACCGGCCACGACCTCCTCCAAGCGGCAGTCTCGGGCGGTTGAGCGGCGTATAGCTGGTTGCCATCTCACGAATCTCGATCACCTGGTTGCTGGCCACGTCCACAAACGCCTGCCGAGTCCCGCTGGTCGGCCACCGTACCTCGACCTCGACGATCCGCGCCGACTTGCCAAGTCCGATGTGCTGAGCCAGTGGGGACGCGCCGAAGGATCCGCCGCTGGTGACCGTGCGGTGGATCTGCCGACGCGCGCCGCTCCCGTCCTCGACGGTCAGTTTGATTCTGGCACCAAGTGCCGCGCGGTTCGACTTCACGCCCACCAGGTTGAGACCCAGCCAGTCGTTGCCGTGGCCGGGGTTCTCGAACAATCGGAATGCGTGCGCATCTCCGGGCGTAGCACCGCCCACCTTGAACGCGATCTCCTGGTCCCCGTCGTTGTCGAGATCCGCGAACGCCACGCCGTGACCCTTGTGCATCTCGCCCGTCCCTGAGGAGATCGTCACGTCGACGAACGCCTTCCCGCCCTTGTTCCTGAGCAGCATGCTGGGCACGAGTGAGACGTAGGACGGGCTGCCCGTTCCGAGATAGATGTCGAGGAATCCGTCGTTGTCGATGTCGCCGAAGTTGGAACCCATCGGCATCAGGACCTTGTCCAGGTTCGCCGACGCAGTGACGTCCAGGAACGTGCCGTCGCCCGCGTTGCGATAGAGCTTCATGGTCGCCGCGTTCTGCCGAAGCTTCAAGTAGGAGCGGGCCGACTCCTCCAGCGACAGGTAGTAGCTGCTGGCGAACAGATCGTCCCAGCCATCGTTGTCGTAGTCGAAGAACCAGGCAGGGAATCCACGATCGGCGCCGACGACGCCCGCCGCCTTCGACACCTCCGTGAACGTCCGATCGCCGTTGTTCCGGTAGAGCAGGTTCCCGTCGCGGAAGTTGGAGACGTACAGATCGGGGAACCCGTTGTTGTCGTAGTCGCCCGATGTGACAGCTTTGGTGAACGCCGTACGCGCAACGCCCGCGGTCTTGGCGATATCGACGAACGTCCCGTCGCCCCGATTGTGGAACAGTTGCGAGGGCGCGTCCTCGTTGCCCACGAACAGATCGACCCAGCCGTCGTTATCGATGTCGGCCCACACGGCGCTCTGGCTGCTCGTCACCGGTGTCAGCAACCCGGCCGCGGCCGTGACATCAGTGAACGTGCCGTTGCAGTTGTTCCGCAGCAGCGAGCGGCGCTGAGCCAACTCCCATCCCCCCCGCATCACCAGCACGTCCTTGCAGCCGTCGTTGTCGTAGTCGGCCTGCGTCAGGTTCAGCCCCCCGACCTGGGCACTGAGTCCCGCCTGCGCCGCCAGGTCCACGAAGGCCCCGTTCGCGTCACGACGAAACAGTTGCATCGCGCCGCAGCTGTCGAAATTCGACGTCAGGATCTCGAGGCGGCCGTCGTTGTCGAAATCATCGATGACGACTCCGCCGGCCGAGGAGAACGACTCGACGCCAGACGCTGACGACACGTCGAGGAAACGCCCGACGTCCTCGGACGAGTCGAAAGCTTCCGGTGAAATGAGATGCCGCGCCGGCACCCGGGACGGGTAACCGCCGGTTGCCATGTAGGCCGCGTTCAGCAGCCATTTCACTTCGACATCGTCGGGGCTCGCCTCGAGAAGCGCCAGGAACGTCCTGGTGGCTGCCTCGAAGTCGGCGGTCGCCTCGAGCGGCGGTCCCGGCGCGCGCGGGAGCAGGCACCGGTCCCCCGGCTGCCGGAAGATCCCGTTGTCCATCTGCGCCTTGTGCAGGTGCGCCACGCCGATCATCTGGTTCAGATGCGGGAGGCTACCCGGGCTGGCGGAGGGTGCCAGCAGCTGCGCCTGCCGGAACTCTTCGAGGGCCCGCGCCATGTCACCTGTATACGCGTGAAGCTGGCCGTAGGATATGTGTCCCTCCATGATCTCGAGTGGAGAGAACCCGGCACGCGCAGCGGCGGACACAGGCGCCAGGATCCTGGCGAGCGAGGCCTTCACTCGATCGACGGCCTGCTGGCGGTACTCGCAGATGCTGCGCGGATCCTGATTCCAATCGGCCGGCTTCGACAGGTTTTGAAGCGCGGTGTGCGCCTCGGCGAAGCCGTCGACACTAACCGTCGCCTTCACACTGCTGACTGCCGACAACGCCAGGATCTCGCCGCCCCTGATCGGCGGACCCGTGGCGGCTTCGACACGTGTGACAACCGCAAATCCCGTTGGCATCGACAGAACGCCGCTGATGCTTCCAGGAGCCAGCGAGCGAAGCGCACGCTGAAGGTCGTCACGCAGTTCGGATAACGCAACAGGACCGATGAGGCCGCCTCGAGCCGCCGATGGATCGAGCGACTCGGTCCGCGCGAGACTGGCAAAGTCGGCACCCTGCTTCAGCCGCTCGAGCACCTGCGCTGCGCGATCACCAGAGCTGACGACGATGATGCGGAAAGAGACCTGCAGACTGGGAGGGTCCTGGGCCACTTGCGCGGCCGCGCCCAGACCAATCGCGGGCACCGCAAGCCCGAGCGCGGCTAACAGCGCCCCGAGTGCCCGCTTTCCCAGCATTCCCGAAGTATACGGGCGCCGGGTCCGAAGAACAGGACCCGGCGTACGGTGAGTGTTCAGCGACGATTAAAAATCAAACGTGACGTTGAAACGCGCGAAGCGCGGGTTCAACACGGCCGTCGGGCGCATCCACGTTGCACCGTCGGTTCCGAATGCCTGGTTGAAGGCCGTGCCGACGTTCGAGTTGAACATGTTGTAGAGGTCGATCCCGACGTTGGTTCGAGTCCCACCGAACCGCAGGATCTTGGCGAACCGCATGTCCACCGAGTTCACGCGATCCGCAAACAGCGACGATGGTAGGAGCAGATTGACGCTCTGCGTCGTTATTCCGGGCGCAAACGGCGTCTGACCGTTGGCCGCGAGAATCTGCGGCGTGACGGTGTAGTTCGCCGCAATTCCCAGTCCGTTGGTGGCTACGCCCGTTTCGATCGTCAACGGTTCCGTGTTGGCCTGCGAGCGAAGGATGCCGCTGACCAGGACGTCAATTCTCGGGATCGTATACGTCACCAGGCCGCGCCAGTTCATCTGCCATTCCTCATCGACCTTGCACGCGCTCAACTGGTTATACACGTTGCCTGGCGGAGGGGTGACCGACAACTCGGGTAACGCCGCCCACACGTCGCAAAGATCCCGATGCCCGGCGCCCGTGCTGAAGCCGCCCTGGATGACGAGACCGTTGGCCATGCGCGAATTGGCCGTGAAATCGATCCCCTGCCAGTAGTAGGTCTCGTCGCCGTAATCCCGCTGGAACGTACGGTAGTTGCTCGTCGCACCGACCGGGCTGTTCGCGTTCCGCTTCAGGAACGTGAGCGGCTGTCCCGCGGTGGGCAGCGGCGCGTTCGGGTTGGCGGACGCCGGCGCGGTGATCGTGAACCGATCGAAATCAGACGGTCCGAGCGCCTGGTTGTCAGTGACGTAGAAGTTGCTCCACCACCGGCGGTTGAACGCAATGTCGACCGACAGGCGGGGCAGGATCTCCTGCTGCAACGCTACGCCGAACTGCCAGTCGAAGGGCCGGTTGCCCCATCCACTCATGATCTCGGGGTTGACCCGCGTGGTGTTGAGCGGGTTCCCGAAATTGAGGTTCTGCCACGGGCCGCACTCTCCGTTGGCGGCCGAGTTTTCCAGCACGCACTGAGGGACGCGGTCGCCGGTGTCGGTCCACGTCCGCGTCGTCATGTTCTGCAGCGTCACGCCCGGGTTGGCCTGAATGAAGTTGCTTTCGTTGTTCGCAGGCTGGAGGTACTTGCTGTAGTTGACCTTGATCGCAGTCTTCCCGTTGCCGAAGACGTCGTACGCCACGCCCATACGCGGCGTGATGTCGTGGTACCCGGTCACGCCCTCCGATTCCGGGAAGACGAAGCCGTTCGGCAGGAAACGCGAGCCCGTGAGGGCGCCGTTCTCATCCCCCGGATACCAGCTCCATGCGTGCTCGTACCGAATCCCGCCCTGCACCGTGAAGCGACTCACCGTCCATTGATCCTGTGCGTAGATCGCGTCGAAGCGCGTGCGGTTGCTGAACTGGCTGGGGATGTACTGCGTGAGACTCGAGGGTGCACCGCCCAGGAAAGTGTAGCTGACCATGTTCGGGTTGCCGACCGTGAACTGCTTCTGCACCTGGTAGGCAGCCTGATATCCGAGTTTCATGCTGTGCGCACCGCTGACGTACGACGCGGACGCGCGCCACACGTTGTGCTGCTGGTCGTTGCCGAGCGGATTCGCCACCGAGCGGTAGGTGAAGAACGGAACCGGGATGTCGTTCGCGGGCGTGTCAATCAGCTCGGTGATCGACACGATGCTCTGGTCCGCACCGGCACCGGGATAGAGGCTCCAGCGGCTGTTGAACGAGGAAAGACCAGCCTCGAGGAGCAGGCGGTTAGTCACCGGCGAGGACCACGTCGCCTGGACGATCTTCTCGCGGTCGTCCCACACCTGGTTGCCGGCCTCGGGCGAGTTCGCTCCAAAGCCGCCGATCGCACCGAGCGCCACCCAGTCGTCGCCGCGGCCGCGGCACTGCTCGGCGCCCTCGGCAAACGCGCCGCCCGAGCAGTTCTTCTGGTAGTCGTAGTAGAAACCGAGCTTGTTCCGGGGCGTCGCCTGACCCGTCAGACGCATCGCGCCGATCAACTTGGAGTTGGCGTTGCGCGCCCTGAGGCTGCGATCTTCAGCGTAGGTGAATGCATTCGGGTTCCCGGCGTTCGCGTTGCCGTAGAGGCCCGGCACATCGCTCGTTGAGCCGAAGGTACGCGCGTTCCCGAAGAACCACAGCTTGTCGCGCACGATCGGGCCGCCGAGCGCGAAGTTGGTGTCGTAGTTCTGGATGAGACCCGGCACCTCGTTGATCCCGTAGCTGCGCAACTCGTCGTCCAGGTTGCTCGACTGCGCCCACTCACCGGCGTAGCTGAGGAAGTAGGTGCCGCTGAAGCTGTTGCCGCCGGTGCGCGGAATCATGTTGAACGCCGGGCCGCCGCGATCGGTTTCGCCGAGGCCGCCCGCAATGGTGACCTGGATTTCCTGCGCGTTCGCTGTGTCGTACCCGAAGCCGGCCACGCCGCCGCCGTTGAACGCGGAGCCGACGTTCATGCCGTCGATCTGAACCGTGCCCTCGTTGCCGCGGCCGCCGCGCGCGGTGAAGAAGTTCATCACCGGGTTCGCGCCGGAGTTGAGACCGGTGGCCTGAATGCCCGGCACCGTCGCCAGGATGTTGCCGTATCCGCGCGAAGCCGGAATGGCCGCGACGACCGAGTCGTCAATCACCTTCTGCGTGCGCGTGCTCGTCTGGACATCGACCACCGGCGTTTCACCAGTGACGGTGATCGTCTCTTGCACACCGCCAACGCGCATGTCGGCGTTGACCACGATGACGGCGGTACCGCTGACTTCGAGGCCTTCTCGCACAACCGTCGTGAAGCCTGGGAGCGTGAAGGTCACGTTATAGGTGCCAGGGGTGAGGTCCAGGATGCGGTACTGACCCGTGCCATCCGAGATGGTCGTGCGGACCTTCTCGATCAGCACTGGGCTCGACGCTTCAACGGTCGCACCAGGAAGCACGGCGCCCGAGTTATCTCGGACGGTGCCTGACAACGACTGGGCGTGTGCGAGGCTGGGAATCACAACGACGACGGCCGCAAGGAGCACGGCCTTCGCGACATGGCGCATACGGTCTCCTCCAACTGACGACTGGTTTCAGGGCCCCACCGGCTGAGCTCAAATTCCGGTCAAAGCGCGGGCACTCTAACACTTCCATACTAGGCACGGCCGATTATTGGATTCGCGTCATCAATACGCGGATGGCATGAAACTTCTGGATATCTGCCGAAGTCGATTAGCTCGAAGCAGTTAACCAGAACTAGGTAGGGCGGTTCCGTCCACGGGAAGGGGGGTCGTACAGAGAAAGGGGCGGGGTACAAACAGAAACTCCCAACTCCCAAAACCCAACTCCCAAGGTCATTGGGGGTTGGGAGTTGGAGGTTGGGAGTCGAGAGAGGATTACGCCTCTAGGCCCAGCGCAAGCCGTGCTTCGAGAGCGGCAGGGTTCGCACTCGCGTCCCGGTCACGGCGAAGATCGCATTGGCCACGGCTGGCAGCGCCGGCGGCAGCGAGGGCTCCCCGAGACCGGTTGGCGGGTTGTTGGACTTGATCCAATGCAACTCGACCGCCGGAGCCTGGGTCATACGCAGCAGCGGCACGTTGTTGAAGTTGCCCTCTACTGCCGCACCACCCTTGAACGTGACCTCCTGCATCATGTGGCTGATGCCTTCGACCACGCCGCCCTGCACCAGGTTCTCCGCGTGCATCGGGTTGATGATCTGACTCCCGATGTCGGCGACCACCCAGACCTTGTTGACCTTCACGCGCTTGAGATTGTCGACCGAAACCTCGGCGACCTCCGCGAAGTAACCGCGGTGGCTGTACTGGAAGGCCACACCAAGACCGGTTCCTTGCGGCCGCTTGCGCGTCCATTCGGCCTTCTCGGCGACCATCTTGACGCATGCCGCCATGCGCGCACCGTCGAAGCCGTCGCCACCCTTTTCGGGTGAGGGGTATGCCTGCGACGCGAGCAGATCGAGGCGGAACTGCACCTGATCCTTCCCTGCCGCGAGTGCGAGTTCGTCGATGAATCCCTGGAACACGAACGAGTAGGCGTGGCTACCGGGGGCGCGCAGTGCACCGGTCGGTACGCCGAGCGGCATCTTCGAATCACCGAAGTCGAAGTTCTGCACGAAGAGCGCGGGAAACTGAATGCCGGGAATGTTCGCTGCTGGCGCGTATCGGTCTCCTTCACCGAAGGTGACGAAGTGATTGCGCCACGCAATGAGCTTCCCGTTCGCGTCGATCCCGCCCTTCAGGTAGTGATAGCCGCCGGGACGATACATCTCGTGCTTCATGTCGTCTTCGCGCGTCCACAACAACTTGATCGGCACACCCGGGACCTGCTTCGCGATCGCCGCGGCTTCGGCCACGTAGTCGTTCGTCAGTCGACGGCCGAACCCGCCGCCCGCCTTCATCATGTGGAGCGTGACGTCGGGATCCTTGATGCCAGCCGCGCGCGCCGCTACACCAACACCGGCCTGCGGGGTCTGACTGGGCGCCCACACCTCGAGCTTTCCGTCTTTGAACTGCGCGACACAGTTCTCGGGCTCGAGCGGCGAATGGGGGATGAACGGATACATGTAGGCGGCCTCGATGACCTTTGCCGACCCGGCAAAGCCCTTCTCGACGTCGCCGTCCGTGCGCAGCTTGGTCGCGTACGCGCCCTTCCCAAGTTCGTCCGCCTTGGTCTGGAATCCAACGGTGCTCTGTGCTGACGTCGGGTGCTCTGCCCACGTCACCTTGAGCTGCCGGCGCGCGGACTGCGCGAGCCACCAGCTGTCGGCCACGATCGCAACGCCGCCCACCAGCTCCTGCAGGTTGGTGCCACCATCGATCACGAAGACGTGCTTCACACCGGGAAGTTTCTTGATGTCATCGACGTTGGCTGTCGCGACCTTCGCGCCAAACACCGGCGCCTTCTCATACACGGCATGAAGCATCCCGGGCAGCGTGAAGTCGATGCTGAACACCGGCTTGCCCATCGTAATGGCTGCTGTGTCGACACCCTTCTGACGCGTTCCGATAATGCGGTAGTCCTTCGGGTCCTTCAGCTTCACAGTCGTCAGCACCGGCACCGGCATCTTCGCGGCGTCGGCTGCGAACTCACCATAGCTCGCCGAGCGGTTGCTTCCGCTGTGCGTGACGCGGCCCGAGCGCGTGGTCAGCTCACCAGCGGGCACGCTCCAGCGCTGCGCTGCCGCAGCCAGGATCATCTGACGGCATGCCGCGCCCACCTGACGAAGCGGATCCCAGTTCATCGGCGTCGACAAGCTGCCGCCTGCGAACTGCGCGCCGAACTTGCTGCCATCGACGGCCGCCTGCTGAACCTTGACGCTGCTCCAGTCGACGTCGAGCTCGTCGGCAATGATCATCGGGAGCATGTTCATCACGCCCTGCCCGATCTCAGGGTTCTTGTTCA